>NZ_RZOM01001197.1:0-1735 GCF_003999175.1 Mesorhizobium sp. M7A.F.Ca.ET.027.03.2.1
TTCAAATAGTGGGTGAAGACATGGAAACTCACGAACCAGCCTTGGCCCTCGACGCCGTAGAAGGGCGAGTTCCAGCGCACGGCCTTGCGCACGTCGGGCACGTTGTGTTCGATGAGCGCGTCGAGCCGCTCGCCGAGGCCACGCTTCCAGCCCGGCATTGCAGCGATGTAGGCCTGCACCGGAGCGTCGCCGTCGCCCTTGGCGATTTGCGGGTTGCCGCCCGAGAGCAGGACCGGTGCCGCTTTGGTCGACTGACCCTGCGTCTTGGTCATTCTACCCACTCCTATCCGCCGGCACGCTGCGCGCCGCGGCCCCTGGCGGCATAGGGCAGCACGAACATGTACAGGCCGCTGAACAGCAGCAGGAAGAGCGGCAGGAGCGGCGAATAGACCACCCAGGCGGAAGGCTGGCCGAATGCCATGGTGACGAAATTGGCGACGACGGTCAGCGTAAAAATGATCGACAGCCAGCGATGAATGTGCCGAACCCACTTGTTCCTGTCCAATAGCTCCTCCTGTCAAAACAAGCCGAAGCGGACCCGTGATCCGCATGTCGGCGGGTTTCAATCTATCCGCGCCAGAACGTGACCCAGATTTGTAAAGTACTGCCGCCACCCACTCGTCGCGCCCCGATACGCCTGCTCCTGATCCGGCCGGAAGCCGGACTGTTCCATACGCAACCGGGTGCCCGTGCTGGTCGGCATGAGGGTCCAGGTGACGACACTCTCGAGGCCATAGGCCTGCCACGTGTAGGATAGTGTCTTGTTCAGCTCGACGGCTGTTACCTGACAGTCGACAACAATGCTCACGTCGGGTTGCGGTTCCTTTCGCAGATTGAAACGGTGGTCCACAACTGGCTTGAAGTCGTTCTTCATCAGCCATTCCTCGATCAGATGCGGTTGGGTCAGCGCGCGCCAGATTTTCTCCGGCGGATAGGGGATCTCACGTTCGACGACGACGGAGCGGGTTTCGGTCGCGATGTTGGTCATTGGTCCATTCTTTTGAGCAAATTTTCGAGGTCGTCGAACCGGCTCTGCCAAAACGCATTCATCTGGTTCGTCCAGTCGGTCAGCGGGGAAAGTGCTGCGAGCTGGGCGCTATAATGGGTCTGCCGTCCTTGATGGCGGTCGCGCACCAGCCCGGCCTTCCTGAGCACGCCGAGATGCTTCGACACCGCCGGCTGCGAGACCCCCGACTGAGCCGTCAGGGCACCGACCGTCTGCTCGCCTTGCCGGCACAGGCGCTCGAAGATCGCACGACGCGTCGGATCGGAGAGCGTTCTGAAGAGGATATCGTGAGCGTTGTTCATTTTGGATCGATAACCCGGTGGCTATTGATTGACGTATAACCGCCGAGATATGGATGTGTCAAGCGGGGTGCCGGCGGTCACGATCCGGCGGTTTCCAAAAAAATCTTTCCATTGCCCCAAGGATTAGCCATTAGCCTTCGTCCAACAGGCAAATGATGGCGATGATGCTGGATGAAAGCGAAGCCTCCGACGCCGAACTGATCGGGCGGGCGAAGGGCGGAGACAGGGGGGCCTTCAGCACATTGCTGGAAAGGCACTATGACTTCGTCTATCGCGCTGCCTATCGCTGGTGCGGCAGGAAGGCCGATGCCGAAGACATCGCCCAGGAAGTCTGCGTCAGGCTCGGCAAGGCGATCCGCGACTATCGCGGCGGCGGCGCTTTCACCACATGGCTCTATTCCGTGACCCTGAACGCAGCGCGCGACAT
>NZ_RZOM01001198.1:0-1733 GCF_003999175.1 Mesorhizobium sp. M7A.F.Ca.ET.027.03.2.1
CATTTACTTTCGCCGGCCGGCGGCTTATTTCGCCCATCAACCGAAAGCCCGAGCACCGTGAACGCAACGCCGCATACGCCAC
Organism: Mesorhizobium sp. M7A.F.Ca.ET.027.03.2.1; assembly: GCF_003999175.1. NCBI lineage: Bacteria > Pseudomonadati > Pseudomonadota > Alphaproteobacteria > Hyphomicrobiales > Phyllobacteriaceae > Mesorhizobium > Mesorhizobium sp. M7A.F.Ca.ET.027.03.2.1. The sequence goes on from NZ_RZOM01001198.1 coordinate 83, forward strand.
TTCTCGACAAGGTCCGCATCCCGGCCGACCTGCGCACGCTTGCGGAAAGTGAACTGCCGCAATTGGCGTCCGAGCTTCGCGCCGAGCTGGTCGACGCCGTGTCCCGCACGGGTGGTCATCTGGGCGCCGGGCTTGGCGTGGTCGAGCTGACAGTGGCGCTGCACTATGTCTTCAACACCCCCGATGACAGGCTGATCTGGGATGTCGGCCACCAGGCCTATCCGCACAAGATCCTGACCGGCCGCCGCGACCGTATCCGCACGCTGCGCCAGGAAGGCGGTCTGTCCGGCTTCACCCGCCGCGCCGAGAGCGAGTACGATCCCTTCGGCGCCGCCCACTCCTCGACATCGATATCGGCCGGCCTCGGCATGGCCGCCGCCCGCGATCTCTCCGGCGGCCGCAACAACGTCATTGCCGTCATCGGCGACGGCGCCATGTCTGCCGGCATGGCCTATGAGGCGATGAACAATGCCGGTGCGCTCGATGCACGGCTGATCGTCATTCTCAACGACAACGACATGTCGATCGCGCCGCCGACCGGCGCGATGAGCGCCTATCTGGCGCGGCTGGCCTCCGGCAAGGCCTATATCGGCCTGCGCGATTTCGGCAAGAAACTGACGTCCTATCTCGGCAAGCGCGCCGATCGTGCGATCACAAGGGCGGTCGAGCATGCACGCGGCTACGTCACCGGCGGCACGCTGTTCGAGGAACTCGGCTTCTATCACATCGGCCCGATAGACGGCCACAATCTGGAGCACCTGATCCCGGTCCTGAAAAATGTCCGCGACAATGGCGAAGGCCCGGTGCTCATCCATGTCGTCACCCAGAAGGGCAAGGGCTATGCGCCGGCCGAAGCCGCCGCCGACAAATATCACGGCGTCAACAAGTTCGACGTCATCACCGGCGCGCAGGCCAAGGCGCCAGCCAACGCACCGGCCTACACCAAGGTGTTCGCCGAAAGCCTGGTCCAGGAGGGCCGCGAGGACGACCGCATCGTCGCCGTCACGGCCGCTATGCCGAGCGGCACCGGTCTCGACCTGTTCGGCGAAGCGTTCCCGTCGCGCACCTTCGATGTCGGCATCGCCGAACAGCACGCGGTGACCTTCGCCGCCGGCCTTGCCACCGAAGGCTACAAGCCGTTCACGGCCATCTATTCCACCTTCCTGCAGCGCGCCTACGACCAGGTCGTCCACGACGTCGCTATTCAGAAACTGCCGGTGCGGTTTCCCATCGACCGCGCCGGTTTCGTCGGCGCCGATGGCGCGACCCATTGCGGCGCCTTCGACACCACCTTCCTGGCGACACTGCCGGGTTTCGTCGTCATGGCGGCCGCCGACGAGGCGGAGCTGCGCCACATGGTGCGCACCGCGGCGAGCTATGATGAGGGTCCGATCGCCTTCCGCTATCCGCGCGGCAATGGCGTCGGCGTCGACATGCCGGAGCGCGGCTCGGTTCTCGAAATCGGCAAGGGCCGCATCGTCAAGGAGGGTACCAAGGTTGCATTGCTGTCTTTCGGCACGCGGCTGCAGGATTGCCTGATCGCCGCGGAGGAGCTAGGTGCTGCCGGGCTGTCCACCACGGTCGCCGACGCCCGTTTCGCCAAGCCGCTCGACCAGGATCTGATCCGGCGGCTGGCCCGCTCGCATGAGGT
>NZ_RZOM01001199.1:0-1731 GCF_003999175.1 Mesorhizobium sp. M7A.F.Ca.ET.027.03.2.1
AGGCAGAACGGGTCGAGGTCGACCTTTCCGCCATGGCGGCGCTGCGCGGCGACGTGGTGTTTTCGACGGCGCGGCTGGTGCGGCCGACGATCCGGGTCCAGCGCACGCCTGCCGGCCTTTTCCTGCCCGCTGTCCCCACCGGCGGGCGCATCACGCGTTCCATCGACACGGCGCGCGGCGTGGTCAATGCCGACCCCGCCAAGCCGGACCTCGACAAGCTGCCTACCGACACCTTCGGCACGGTCGAGTTTCGCGACGGCCGAATGGTAGCGTCCATCGGCGGCAAGGACGTCGAGATCCTGAGCAGTTTAAACGGTCAGGCGAATTGGGCGGCGATGAACAGCAATGCGACGCTGTCGGCAACAGGGATCTGGCGGGGCGAAAGCGTCGCGCTGGACGTCGCCTCGGCCAGACCACTTGTGCTGTTTGCCGGCGGCACGGCGCCGCTGACGCTGTCCTTCAAGGCGGCGCCCGCCACCTTCTCGTTCGACGGCACGGCCAGCATGTCTGAAAATACCTATTTCGACGGTCAGGCGAAGTTCTCGGCACCCTCGCTGCGGCGTGTCCTGGAATGGTCGCAGGCCGGCATCGCTCCGGGTGCGGCGATCGGCTCGGTCAGCATTTCGAGCAAGATCACCGCGACGGGCGGGCGCGTCAAGTTCGACAACACGGCAATTGCACTCGACAACAATCCGGGGATGGGTGCACTGGACCTCTCGCTTGGCGCACAACCTGTGATCTCCGGTACGCTCGCCTTCGACACGCTCGACCTCAGATCGTTTCTTTCGGCCTTCACCCCGCTGGTGCCGACCGGAGGGGCGGGACCCGGCGAAATCGACACAAGTTTCGCCGACAAGATCAATCTCGATCTGAGGCTGTCGGCAGCCCACGCCACGGCGGGACCTATCCAGCTCGCCGATGTCGCCGCCACCGCCCAGGTCAAGGATGGTCTGTCGGTATTCGACATCTCCGATGCCTCGGCCTTCGGCGGCAACATCCAGACCAGCCTTCGCTTCGATCGCAAGCCGGAGGGCTCGCAGGTCGAAATCCGCCTTCTGGCGTCCGACATCGACGGCGGTGCGTTCGGCACGGCGGCAGGGATGACGCGGCTGGTGCCGGTCGGCACGGGCACCGTCTCGGTGATCCTCAAGGGGCCGGGCAGAACCTGGGATTCCATCTTCGACAATGCCGACGGCTCGGTCTCGGCGACCTTCGGGCCGGGTGCGTTGAGCAAGCTCAACCTGCCGGCCTTCCTCAAACATACCGAACAGGGCGGCTTCTTCGCGCTCGACGACGTCTCCGACGGAACATTGCCGATCGACGGCGCCGAGATCAAGGCCACCATTTCGAAGGGCGTGGCGCGGATCGACAAGGCCGAGGCCAATTCAGCGAAGTACAAGATCTGGCTGTCCGGCATCGCGTCCTACGCCGGGCGCGGACTGGCCTTGTCCGGCGGCGTCATTCAGCCTGACCAGGCGGCAACGCAGGCCAACGGCCAGCAAGGTCCCAACCAGTCATCGTTCTTCGTCGGCGGAACCTGGAGCACGCCGTTCATTTCCCCGATCAGCCGCGGCGTTTCGGGGGAATAGGCCGCCACTGCGCCTCCTGTCTTTCACCCGCGCTGCGCCGCCTGCTCGTCGAGCTGGCGCTGCACCTCACGCCGCTTGTTGGCAAGCGAGGCGATGATGACGCCAATCGCCACGACAGCGATCAGGATGGTGCAGGCAGCGT
>NZ_RZOM01000119.1:0-9106 GCF_003999175.1 Mesorhizobium sp. M7A.F.Ca.ET.027.03.2.1
GCTGCTGGCCGATCGGGTGTTGATCGCCGAGCCGTGGGACATCGGTTCCGACGGCTATCAGCTCGGTAATTTTCCGCCGCCATTCCTCGAATGGAACGACAAGTATCGCGATGACGTCAGGCGCTTCTGGCGCGGCGACGCCGGCATGGTCGGTGCGCTGGCGACCCGGCTTGCCGGTTCGTCCGATGTGTTCGCAACGAACAGGCAAAACGCCAGTCGGACCGTCAATTTCATCGCCGCCCATGACGGAATGACGCTCGCCGATATCGTGCGCTACGAGCGCAAGCACAACGAAGCCAATGGCGAGCAGAACCGCGACGGTCACAATGAAAACCTGTCCTGGAACAGCGGCGTCGAAGGGGATGCGGACGATCCGGCCGTATGGGAGTCTCGCCAGAACGATCAGTGCGCGCTGCTCGCCACGCTGTTTGCCTCGCGCGGCACCATCATGCTGACCGCAGGCGACGAGTTCGGCCGTACCCAGCAGGGCAACAACAACGCCTATGCGCAGGACAACGAGATCACCTGGCTCGACTGGGCCGGCCGCGACCAGGCGCTGGAGCGCTACACGGCGGAACTCTCGAGGCTGCGCCGGTCGATGCCGGCGCTTTCCGACACAAGCTTCCTCACTGGCCAGCCACCGGCAGGTTCGGAGATACCGGACGTCGCATGGCTGACCGAGACAGGCGCGCCGCTCGACGAACAGAGCTGGCAGGATCCGCAGCGGTACCGCCTGGTCATGATCCTGGCCGCCGAGGATGACCGCCGTCTTGCGGTGCTTATCAACGGCGATCGCCGGGCCTGCATGTTCACCTTGCCTGAGCGAGACGGATTCTTCTGGGCTCCAGCCATCGAAGCGCCGGATGCGGCGGACAGCTCGCGACCGATATCGGGACGGGCGGTGATCTTCATGATCGAACGAGCGCAAGCCGGCACAGGGGAGAAGCGCGATGGCGGCGAGTGACAAGACCGGATGGTGGCGCGGTTGCGTCATCTACCAGATCTATCCGCGCTCCTACCAGGACACGACCGGCAACGGCAGCGGCGATCTCGCGGGTATCACGTCGAGGCTCGCCCATGTCGCCTCGCTTGGTGTCGACGCCGTCTGGCTGTCGCCTTTCTTCAAGTCGCCGATGGCCGATATGGGCTACGACGTGTCGGATTACTGCGATGTCGATCCGGTGTTCGGCACGCTCGAAGATTTCGATGCGCTGGTCGCCGAGGCGCATCGTCTCGGCCTGAAGATCGTCATCGACCAGGTGCTGTCGCATTCGTCCGACAAGCACGACTGGTTTGTCGAAAGCCGCGCCAGCCGCGATAACCCCAAGTCGGACTGGTATGTCTGGGCCGATACCAAGCCCGATGGCGGCGCGCCCAACAACTGGCTCTCGGTGTTCGGTGGCCCGGCCTGGGAATGGGATTCGACCCGCCGGCAATACTACATGCACAACTTCCTAGCCTCGCAGCCCGACCTGAATTTCCACAACCCGGAGGTCCAGGACGCGCTTCTCGACACGGTGCGCTTCTGGCTGGAGCGGGGCGTCGACGGTTTCCGGCTCGATACGGTCAATTACTATGTCCATGACCGCTGGCTGCGCAGCAATCCGCCCCTGGCGTCGAGCGTCGCCGGCACTAACAGCGAGACCAACACCTACCTCTACCAGGAGCATCTGTTCGACAAGACGCAGCCGGAAAACCTGGCGTTCCTGCGCCGCTTCAGGACGCTGCTCGATGAATATGACGACCGCGCCGCGGTCGGCGAAATCGGTGATGAAGGCCGCTCGCTGCAGACGCTCGCCGCCTACACGTCAGGCGGCGACAAGCTGCATATGTGTTACACCTTCGACCTGCTCGGTCCGCAGTTCTCGGCCGCGCATGTGCGTGGCTGCGTCGAAGCCTTCGAAGCGGCCGTTTCCGACGGCTGGGTCTGCTGGGCGTTCTCCAACCATGACGTGGTGCGCCATGTCAGCCGCTGGACAAGGCCGGGCAGCGATCCCGACGCGGTCGCAAGATTCTCGATCATGCTGTTGTCCTGCCTGCGCGGCTCGATCTGCCTCTATGAGGGCGAGGAGCTGGGCCTGGAGGAGGCGGAACTGGCCTATGAGGATCTGCGCGATCCCGTCGGCATCCGCTTCTGGCCAGGCGTCAAGGGCAGGGATGGGTGTCGCACGCCGATGGTCTGGGAGGCCGGCGCCGACAATGCGGGCTTCTCCACGGCCAGGCCGTGGCTGCCGATACCGGCCAGCCATCGCGCCCGCGCGGTCGACGTCCAGAATGCCGACACGGCCTCGGTGCTGAAGTCCTATCGGACCACGCTGGCCTTGCGCGGGGAGCATGAGGCTCTGGTATCAGGCTCGATCCGCTTTCTCGACGCCGAGGGTGACGTGCTCGCTTTCATTCGCGAGGGCGGCGGTGAAAGACTGCTCTGTGTCTTCAATTTCGCTGGAGGACCGGCCAATTGGCCGTTGCCGGGGAATATCGGAGCGGTTGTACAGCTGGATGGCACCGCGATCGTCACGACCGAGCTTTTGCTGCCAGCGCTCGGAGTCTTTTTTGGCAGGCTCGACTGATACCCGGACCGTTACTGCACCAGCACGGCACGTCCGCATGTCGCGCCGGTGACCCGGACATCGGCCTCGCCGAGATGCACGCCGAGCGTATCGAGCAGGTTGTAAAGCAATGTGTCGACTGGTGCCGTTACGGTTTTCAAAAGCGTCGTCACAGCTGGCTTCACGGTGCCGAGCAACGCCGTTATGTCAAGCCCGAGGATACCAAGCGCATTGACGGAAAGCGACAACTTGTCGACCAGTGACGTTGTCAGCGTCTGGGTAATGTCCCGTGTTGGCGTCGTCTTGATGGTTTTGGCGGCGATCTCGGTTTTGTTGAAGACCAGGTTGGTCGGGCTGACGTTGGTGATGTCGGCACCCGCCGAACCCTTCACCAGTATTAGCGGGATTTTTAACAGCAGCAGATTGAGGCTGACATCCGCGATGTTGGCGTCGGAGAACGACTGCGGGTTGCTGAAATCCGCGAAGGCGGTGGGGCTGTTATCGGCATCGCTGGCGGCAAGGTTCACCGCCGCGATGCCGGGCTTCGCGGCAATGGTAACCTTCAGGCTGTCGGGGCCGGTCGGGCAACTGATGTCGGTCAGCTTTGCTTCGGCGTAGGCCACTTCGACATTCAGCGGCAGCTTGACTGACAGCAGGCTGATACCGCCGCCCAGGTTTGGATTGCCGACGCCGACCGTGACCAGCAGCTTGATGCGCGTTTGCGCGGTGCGAACCACGGTGCCGGCTTCTCCAACCGCCAGCCACGGCGAGGATTGCGGCGGTTCGCCGATGGCGATGGCGAGCGTGGTCGACAGCACCCCCGGAATGGCGGCGCCGAGGGCGACGTCGACCTGCTTCGAACCGTTTGCCAGTCCGGCGGCGGCGGTCAGCATGCCCATCGCGCTGGCATCGACGCCAAGGCCGGCCGGCTTTTGACCGAGGCCCAACTTGCCGACGGAGCCGAGATCGATCAGATGACTGAGCGGGATCTGGACCGTACTGGTCGACTTGGAAGCGATCGTCTGCAGGGCGAACTTGGCCGTGTTGCCAAGCCCCGGCACATTGGCCATGGCCGTGGCGATTTGGCCGACGGTCGCCTTCGATGCCAGCACATCCGAATACGACACGCCGGTCAGGTTCAACTGTGTGGCAAGGCCGTCGACGAAGGAGAGCACGCTCACATCCGCGGAGAGCAGCGCGTTGTAGTCCATGACGCTGAGCGAGATGTTGCTGCCGAGAAGTCCGCCGAGAAGCGCGTTGAGGATACCGCCATCGAGGCTGGCGAGCCTCGATCCGACCGAGAACGTCGCCTGCGGCGTCATGCTGGCGATGGCTTGGGTGCCGATGACGGGGGTGGGGATCAGCGAACTCGCGAAATAGCGGGCCGGGATCTTCTTCAGGGTGACACGGACGGCATTGTAGGGTGTTACGCTGGCCTGGAAACGCTGGCCCACATTGGCACCGGATGCCACATATCGCCCGGGCGTGACCGTCACGACGGTTTTGCCGGCCGACGGCTCGATCGTCTGTCCCGAGCTTTGAACGACAACCCCTGGCATGCCGTTGTCGGTCAGCGTGGTGACAACCGCTGTGTTGACTTTGGTCATGTTCGAGGCGGCGGTGATCGCCGCCAAATCCACCATTGCCTGGGCTTCGCGGCGCTCGGTGTAGATCGAAGCTTCGTCGATGGCCACCGCGGCCAGCGCCAGCGCCACCGGCGCGCTCAATGCCGCCATGACAGTGAAGTTCGCTTTCCTGTCACTCAGCATCAACCGGGCAAGGCGGCCGATCCCATTGCACGCGTGCAGCAGCATTCAAATGCCCCCGACCCTGATCGTTGACTGACGCTTGATCGTGGTCCCGGGCATGGCTATGCCCGGGAAAAGGTTCCAGATCGGCAGGTTGCGGGCGTCGTACTGGATGGAAACCACGAACTGGCTTCCATCAGCCGTGCTGTCGTTGGCCTGGTAGGTCAACTTGCTGACATCCACGAAAGGATATCCGCCGGCATTGTTGCTGACGAAGCTGGCTACGAGCGTCTGGCGTTCGGTCTGGTTCAATCCGGCAATTGCCGTGCGGGCGGCATCCGCTGCGATCTGTTGGATCGAGTTGGCGGCGCCGAAGTATATACCATACGCAACCATTCCGAGTAGAAGGAGAATGAAAATCGGTGAAAGTAAGGCAAATTCGACCGCAGAAGTGCCCCGTTCTTCTTGAAATTTCCGCGTTAATTGACGGATTTTGGGCAATTTACTTTCTCTGTTACTCATAGCCGCCACGCGTCTGAAGTTCGAACCATATAGAAGGTACTCATAATGTAACCCCAGGTTGCTTAAGAACGCATTAAGACATTCCGGCAAACTGGCATGGCTCCGATTCGCGGTGAAAAATGGCGTCTAGGTGAAGAAACCAAGTCAAGCTTCTGGTTTCGGCTGGTGTTTCAGTGGCCACGCCATAGCTTTCGTCCGCCTTACTTTGGGTGACCCAGAGAGTCTGTTGAAATAAAAATTCTCCGCGTTAGTGTCTGGGCACGAGCCGCAGGACGGGAACCAGCGGCGCGCTCAAAGGGGTCAGATATCGACTCCAGGGCGTCAACACTTACTAGGCGCGCCAACGGCAGCGCCGACAGGGAGAACTTCATGCTGAAAAACATGCTGAAGGCGACGGTGCTCGCCACGACCATGGCGCTGGCCGCCGGCACGTTCTACACGCCGGCTTTCGCCGAGACCGTCTATAACAGAGGTAGCGCCGCCGAAGCGGAGACGGTCGATCCGCACAAGACCTCGACAGTCTACGAAGCCGATATCATACGCGACTTGTTCCAGGGCCTGGTCATGCATGACCAGAAGACGAACCTCATTCCGGGCGCGGCCGAAAGCTGGACAGTGTCCGACGACGGCACTGTCTACACCTTCAAGCTGCGCAAGGATGGCTTCTGGTCGGATGGCAGCCCGGTGACGGCGGACGATTTCGTCTATTCGTTTCGTCGGCTGGAAGATCCGGCCACCGCTGCCGAATACGCCTCGATGCTGTACCCGGTGAAGGGTGCGGAGGACGTCAACACCAAGAAGGGCAAGCCGGAAGATATGGGTGTCAAAGCGATTGACGCAAATACCCTCGAAGTCACGCTGAAGGCGCCGACGCCTTACTTCCTGGAGATGCTGACCCACCAAGCCACCTATCCGGTCAACAAGGCTTCGATCGAAAAGCTCGGCGCCGACTGGATCAAGGCGGGTAATCTCGTTTCGAACGGCGCCTATACGCTGGCCGAGTGGATTCCCAACGACCACTTGAAGCTGGTCAAGAATCCGAAATTCTGGGACGCCGCGACCGTCAAGATGGACGTCGTCAACTATATCCCGACCGAAGACCGCTCATCGGCAATGAAGCGGTTCGAGGCCGGCGAACTCGACAGCTACGGCGACCTGCCGACCGAACAGCTCGCTGACCTCAAGACCAAGTTCGGCGACCAGGTCCGCGTCGGACCTTATCTCGGCACCTATTATTATGCGATCAAGACCGACAAGGCGCCCTGGGACAATGTCGAACTGCGCAACGCCATCTCGATGGCGATCGACCGCGACTTCCTCGCTGAGAAGGTCTGGCAGAACTCGATGCTGCCTGGCTATTCGATGGTGCCTCCGGGCATCGCGGGCTACACGCCGGCAATGGCCAAATACGCCGACATGTCGCAGATCGACCGCGAGGACGCTGCCAAGAAGACCCTCGAGAAACACGGCTATACGCCCGAGCATCCATTGAAGATGGAGATCCGCTACAACACTTCGGAAAACCACAAGAACACGGCCGTCGCCATCCAGGAACAGTTGAAGCCGCTCGGCATCGACGTCTCGCTCGTCAACACCGACACCAAGACCCACTACTCCTTCCTCGAGCAGAAGGGCGACTACGACGTGGCGCGTGCCGCCTGGATCGCCGACTACAAGGATCCGGAGACCTTCCTCGGCATCACCCGCAAGGCCAGCGGCAACAACTATTCGAGCTATGTCAGCCCGGCATATGAAGCGGCCATGGACAAGGCTGCGGCTGCCGGCGGCAAGCCGGAAGAGCGCATGAAGGACCTCACTGAGGCCGAGCGCATCCTTGTCGATGACGTCGGTAACATTCCGCTTCTCTACTACAGCTTCCACGACATCGTTTCCTCGAAGCTGCATGGCTTCGACGACAATGTGATGGACATCCATCCGTCCCGCTTCATCAGCAAGGACTGATCCTTAGCTGGGCCGCCGCGCAACTCGATGCGCGGCGGTGCTGGTTTGCCATCGCATCGGCCCGGGAACCGGAATCGATTTTCGGCATGTCGGTGCGAAGATTTGAAGGCTAGGGCGCAACCGTCCAACTGGACGCGCGTTGCTCTGGGTCAAGCGGGGCACCGATGCTGCGATACGTATTACGGCGGCTTCTGACCGCCATCCCGACGCTGTTCGTCATCGTGACCATGGCGTTTTTCCTGATGCGCGTCGCGCCGGGCGGCCCATTCAACCAGGAGCGGGGGCTGAGCCCCGAGATCAGGGCCAATCTCGAAGCCCAGTTCGGCCTCAACGATCCGCTCTGGCTGCAATTCGTCCATTATCTCGGCAATCTGCTGCGCGGCAATTTCGGCCCGAGCTACAACATGCCGGACTTCACCGTCACCGAACTCTTCGCCAAGGGCCTGCCTATATCGGTTCAGCTCGGTGCCTCGGCGCTCGTCCTGGCGCTGCTGCTCGGTTGTGTGCTCGGCACCATTGCGGCGCTTAACCAGAACAAGCTTGGCGACTATACGGTGATCGCGCTGGCGACGGCCGGCAGCACCATCCCAACCTTCGTCATCGCGCCGGTGATCCAACTCCTGTTCGGGCTGACCTGGAGGCTGCTGCCGATCGGTGGGTGGGGCGATGGCGCTTTCATCAACAAGGTCGGTCCGGTGTTGACGCTCGCTCTGCCGCAGATCGCCATCGTCGCCCGGCTGATGCGTGGCTCGATGATCGAATCCTTGCGGTCCCACCACATCCGCACGGCGCGCGCGCTCGGCCTGTCCGATTGGTCGGTGGTGGTCAAGCACGCGCTGCGCGGTGCCATCCTGCCGATCGTCTCCTTCACCGGTCCGGCGGCGGCGGCATTGCTGACCGGCTCGGTCATTGTCGAGACGATCTTCTCCATTCCAGGCGTCGGCCGCTATTTCGTCGATGCCGCGCTCAATCGTGACTACACGCTGGTGATGGGAACGGTGGTGGTGATCGCCATCTTTACCATTGTCTTCAACCTGATCGTCGACGTCATGTACGCGGTCGTCGATCCGAGGGTGCGCTATGACTGACATCGCAGCCACAGCCCCCACCGTCATCGGCCGTTCGCTCTGGGGGGATGCCTGGGCGCGGCTCAAGGCCAATCGCGCCGCCATGTTCAGCCTGTACTACCTTGCCCTGATCGGTGTCGTCAGCGTGTTCGGGCCGTGGTTCGTGCCACATCAATACACCACCATCTATGCCGACTATGTGCGTATGCCGCCAAGCCTGTCAGCCTATCCGAAGGCCGACATGATCGAGACGGCGCTCACCGAAGCGATCAAGCGCATGCGGGTCGACATCAAGGAGTGGCGGCAGGAAGGCAACCAGGTCTTCGTCACCGTCAAGTCGACCAGGCCGATCGACGATCGCAACATCCGTTATCTCGACCGTTCCGATGCCTTTGACGGCACCAAGATCGAGAGCAAGTCGCCCGACGGTCTCGAAGTGACGATGAGCGCCTCGATCAAGCAGCAATATTTCCTGTTCGGCACCGACAACACCGGCCGGGATCTGTTGTCGCGCACGCTGATGGCCGGGCGCATATCGCTGGCCATCGGCCTGCTCGCGGGTGTCGTGGCGGTGGTCATCGGCGTGGTCTACGGGGCCGCTGCCGGCTTTGCCGGCGGCAAGGTCGACGAGGTGATGATGCGCATCGTCGACGTGCTCTATTCCTTGCCCTTCATCTTCTTCGTCATCATGCTGGTAGTGTTTTTCGGCCGCAACTTTGTGCTGATGTTCCTGGCGGTCGGCGCCGTGCTGTGGCTCGACATGGCGCGCATCGTGCGCGGCCAGGCGCTGTCGATCCGCCGGCAGGAATATGTCCAGGCGGCGGAAGCCATGGGTGTCGGCCAGCGCGGTATCCTGCTGCGCCACGTCATCCCCAACCTGCTCGGCCCGGTGGTGATCTACATGACGCTGCTGGTGCCTCAGGTCATCATCCTGGAAAGCTTCCTGTCGTTTCTCGGCCTCGGCGTGCAGGAGCCGATGACCAGCTGGGGCGTGCTGATCTCGGTCGGCGCCAAGAACATCGGCACCGCCAACTGGCTGCTCCTGTTTCCCGCCTTCTTCCTCGTCTCGACGCTGTTCGCGCTGAACTTCGTCGGCGACGGCCTGCGCGACGCACTGGACCCGAGAGATCGATAAGATGGGGATCGCTAAGATGGCTGCTTCCGAAACGATCCTCAGCGTCAAGGATCTGCGTGTCCGCTTCCGCACGCTCGACGGCGCAGTCGAGGCGGTGAAGGGCATCAGCATCCACGTCAATGC
>NZ_RZOM01000011.1:0-21131 GCF_003999175.1 Mesorhizobium sp. M7A.F.Ca.ET.027.03.2.1
TTGCGCAAGCGCGTCGAATCGACCGTCGAGCAGGCCAAGGACTTCCAGGCCGTTGCCTCCAAGGCGGCCGAGGACGTCTCCAAGCCGATCAAGACCGCCTTCGAGAAGGCGATGAAGGAAATCAAGGTTGCCTAACATTTGCGCATGATCTGAAGATGCAACAAAAGGTCGCATTTTCTTAAAAACGATCAGGTGTATGATAGCAGCCATCAAGGAATACCCGGTGAGTGGAACCTCCTCCCTCTGCTCCCCGGGGTGACCAGCCAGCACCTCCTCCCGCTGGCTCGTAACAGGAAAAGGCCGGCACCTCCTCCCGCCGGCCTTTTTCTTTGTCCGTCGCCCGGCCCTTGCCTGCGCCTTCTTGCTGGGCAAATGCCGCGTCGATGTGGGGAAGTGCCCTTTGCTTTCCAAAAGCCTTGAATTAGAATCCATAAGCCCGTAAGGACGCATCGCCGAACGACAGAGCGGGCGGATGAGTTTCTGTTTCGATCCGCTCAGGCAACGTGCCGTTGTAGCTCAGATGGTTAGAGCGCCGGATTGTGGATCCGGAGGTCGCTGGTTCGATCCCAGCCAACGGTACCACTGGATTTTCCGCTAAATCATTGAGTCTGTTATAGAATTTGTAACATCTGGGGATCGGTCTTGCGGCTATTTCCTATTTTGTGTTACATATTGTGCAACGGAGAGGCGATCATTTCCATTACTACCGTCGTCTGCCCAGAGAGGTCAGGGACCTCGACGAGCGTCGCGTGTTCGTGCGCCGCGCCCTCGACACCGCAGACCGGATAAAGGCGCGCACCGCCCGAGATCTCCATGAGGCTGCTGACAATGCTTTATGGGCTTCGTTGATGCTGGGTGAAAATCCACAGGCGGCGCGTATCCGATACCAACAAGCCATCAAGCGCGCCGAGTCCTTGGGATTCGTCTATCGACCGCTCGCCGAGATCCTGGTCGCCGAGCCCCTCGATACCATCCTGCAGCGGGTAGAGAGCACGATAGGCGAGCCTGCCAAATCACCATCTGTCGATGCGGTCGGCGGGGCGGTCGCTCGCCCTGACGACAAGATATCGGAAGCGCTGAAGCTATACTTCAACGAGATTGCCCGCGACGAAATCCGCACAAAAAGCCCTGACCAGAAGAAGCGCTGGAAAGCAAAGCGCGAAATGAGGTCGAGGTATTTATCGGCATGGTCGGCGACAAGCCTATGAGCGAGATAACGCGCGACGACGCGCGAGTGGTACACAAATATTGGCTGGATCGAATTGCGCCTGAGAAAGGGAGAGCAGACCGTTCAGCGTCGACAGGCAACCGAAACATGGGCAATCTTCGGACCCTCTACGCCGACTACTTTCGCCATCTAGGTTTCCCCGAACAGAAGAATCCGTTCGCCGATCTGTCATTCGCCGACAAGTCGAAACGCAGTCGACCGCCGTTCCCGACCGACTGGATTCGCGACAAGATATTTGCGCCTGGCGCGCTTGCGACACTCAATGATGAGGCGAGGGGAATCGTGCTTGCCTTCGCTGAGACAGGAGCCCGGCCGAGCGAACTCGCGAACCTGCATACCGGTGTCATCCATGTTGACCACGAGGTGCCGCACATTTCAGTCGAGCCGCGTGACGATCCCGACGATCCACGAGAGATCAAGACCGCCTCGTCGGTGCGCAAGATACCGCTGGTCGGCGTGGCGCTTGAGGTGTTCAAAAAGCATCCCAACGGCTTCCCGCGGTACAAGGATCGCGAGGCGTCGCTGTCAGCCCTGCTCAACAAGCACTTCAAGAGCTACAATTTGTTCCCGACTGACAATCACACTGTCTATTCACTGCGCCATTCATTCGAAGACCGCATGAAGAACGGTAGGCTGGACGAGGAGCTTCGGCGCATGCTGATGGGCCACACGATCGACCGTCCGAAATACGGCGAGGGCGGCGACATGAAGATGTGGCAAGAGGAACTTATGAAGATCGTGTTGCCGTTCGATCCTGGGATCGTATGACACGCTGGCGCACTGCGGCGAGGCGTTCCTCCTTCGCTCGATAATCCTGCAGGGCGCGTTCAAGATAGTCGTACAGCGGGAGCCATATCTCGCCTTGGTCGTCGCGCCCGACGATTATCTCGGCCACGCGATCGAGCGCTCGCTCAATCCGGTGCACGGTGATTGGTTGAAGCGTGGGCGAATATCGCCTCAATGCTTCGCCTTTCTGCAAGACCAGAAATGTACCGTGCCTAATGCGTAGGCGGACTTTCTTGGCGCAGTGAAGGGCCTGCGTTCGGCTCGGGGTGTAGTCGGCGGCTGCGGCGTGCAAATGGGAAAGGCTCTTTGCCCATCGGGGATTGGTACGGGAGAGCGCTACCGCCTTTCCCCGCATTCGGAAGACTTGCGGCATCTTCTACGATGTAGGGCGTGATGGACTGTCTTGCTGCTGCAAAACCGAAAAGGCAACGCCGGCCCGAAGCCGAGCAGGTCAGCCGTCTTTTTCCAGTCTACGCGCCGTATTTTTGGCCGTGAACTCGATCGTTCGTATCGCCCGCAGCCAGGACATTCTGTGCCAGGGCCGCGGCTCGGCCGCCAATTCCGCCGTGTGTTACGTGCTCGGCATCACCTCCATTGATCCCGAACGCAGCAATCTCCTGTTCGAAGGTTGAGCAACGAGCGGCGCGAGATCGTCATGCAATGGGTACCAAGGGTACCATCCGCGATGTGGGAAAGGCGCTCGGATTGCCCGAGACATGACCAGACTTCTGTCCTCGCAGATTTGGGGCCATGTCGAAGCCGTCCACGCGCAGCGAGCCACAGGGCTGAATCTGAATCTCGATGATCGGCGGCTGCGGCTTTCCCGGTGGCTTCGTCCTGAGCCATGATCGGCTCGACGAACCCCCTGGGAGCGAGCGCCCGACATCGTCAGGCTCCTTAAACGACCTCTTGTCGCGGCCAACGAGACGCTTTGTCCTAGCCGATGTCGGCCATCACGATCTGCGACGGTCTACCCCGTTGGTAGTCCCATTTCCGCGCAAGGGAGCAAACAATTTGGATTCGTTTGCACATTTCGGATCAAAATGCAGTTCCGACCGTTAGACGCGCAGCCAGGTTGGAGGCAGCGATGAACGTCAGTGACGAAGCCACGAAATCTTTTTGGATGAAGGACACGGAGTTGCCCTCGGCCCCGCAACTGGAACAGGATGTGCGATGCGATGTGGCGGTGGTGGGGGCGGGCATGGCCGGCGTTTCTATTGCCTACGAACTTGCGCTGGCGGGACAGTCAGTGGTGCTGGTTGACAGGGGGCGGCTGCTCGGTGGGATGACTTGCCGCACGACCGCCCACTTGGCCCCGATCTGCGACGATGGCCTAAGCGAACTCGTCAAAATCCGCGGCGAGGATCTCGCTCGAGGTTTTCAAGAGAGCCAGCAAGCCGCTGTCGACCGGATCGAGGAACACGTCAGCGATCTTGAAATAGACTGCGACTTTCGTCGGCTCGACGGATTTCTTTTTCCCGCAGCCTGGATGGACGAAAATGAAGCCACCAAGCAATGTGATGAAGAGTATGAAGCGGCTGGCAAGGTTGGTGCAATCGCAGACCACGGCCGCGGCGTTCCGTTGAAAGGCCATGAGGCGGCGCCGGTGCTACGCTATCCCGATCAGGCCACGTTTCACCCACTGAAATATCTTCGTGCCCTGCTTGACGATTTCCGGGAGCGCGGAGGCAAGGCTTTTGCCGAAAGTGCCGTCACCGAGATCGAGGAGGGTGAACAGATCCGCCTTCGCGTCGAAGGGGGCGCAACCATCACCGCCGATAACGCCGTGTTTGCCACAAACTCGCCGGTCAATACGGTGGTGGCCATCCACAGCAAGATGGCGCCCTATCGGACCTATGCGATGGCATTCGAGCTGCCCAAAGCAACTCTTCCGGACGCGCTCTATTGGGATATGGACGATCCCTACTACTACGTTCGTCTCCAACCCGGGGAGGGTGACATCGACTATCTAATTGCGGGCGGTCGTGATCATAAATCTGGCGAAGCCGATGACGGCTCGGCGCGTTTCGATGCATTGGACGCCTGGATCCGCGCCCTTGTCCCGGAACTGGGCGAGGAAGCAGCGCGTTGGTCTGGCCAGGTTCTCGACACGATCGATTATTGCGGATTCATCGGCCGCAATCCTTGCAGCAAGAACGTCTTTATCGCTACCGGGGATTCAGGACAAGGAATCACCCACGGAGCGTTGGCTGGCCTGCTCATCCGGGACCTTGTCGTCGGTGGGTCCAGTGTGTGGGAGGAGGTTTATGCCCCCGATCGCAAGCCTCCCTTGGCATTGGCGAACTACGTTAGCGAGAATCTGACGGCGTTGAAGAATTTCGCGGAGTATCTGTTGCCCGGCGAGATCAAATCAGCCGCCGATCTGGAACCCGGTCAGGGCGGTATTCTCCGCGATGGTTTGAGAAAACTCGCCGTGTGCCGTGACCAAAACGGTGGAATGCACATGCATTCCGCTAGTTGCACGCATCTCGGCTGCATCGTCCATTGGAATTCGACCGAGCAGTGCTGGGACTGCCCCTGCCATGGCTCCCAGTTCGCGCCGGATGGAGCCGTTCTCAACGGTCCCGCCATCCGTCCTTTGTCGCGCCGGACCGGAACCGCCTCAGATTGGTCCAAGAGATCACACGCACAATCCCACAGCGGCGCAGACTGAAACTCCCGGTCCGGTCTTGAACACCAACATTTCAACCGGCGGGGCGCTTTCCCACCTGGACACACTTCATCGTTCAAAATATCTCGCTGAACGCGAGGATCGCGAACGCGACGACGGTGTCGCGCTAGACCAATGCCATCGGCATGTAACGGATGATTACCCTGTCTTGCCGGAAACGGCGCTCCAGTTCGGAGCGGCGGGCGCACCAATCGGACAAGTCGGCTTCTTCCGCCATGACCTCGAAGATGACAATTTCATCGATGGCGGAGTCGGCACCCTTTCGCCACAACCCCTCTGCTGGCGCCTGAAGGTAGTGACGCCATCGAACCGGGCAGCCAGCTCTTCCTTGACCCGATCGAAAGCTTCCCGCTCAAATGGCCGGCCGTCATTGTCCGCGCGAGGAAGCAGGATTTGGAAGAGGTGCATGGCGACTTCTCGCTGAAAAGCATCCAACGGCCTTCATGGCGCCCCGTTCCTTCCGGGATAGCTCGGCCGGAGTGACACTGGTGAAGCTGACGCTTGAGCGGGGGCCGAATGACGCTCTGTCGAAACTCACGCCGATGATTCAACGCGGCGACATCTTGCTGCCATAAACCTGACTGAGGTCCGCTCGAGGGAGAGCCCGATTAGCGACCTTCGTGGCAGCCGCACGGCCGGATGCGAGCGTCACATCTGCCAGCTGCGACTTCGCCTAATGCGCTCTCGACTGCGGGCTTTTCGACGGGCAACTCTAAGCTCGGCAAGTGTTGGCCACCACCAACCCCTCAGGCGTTCGGTCGGGCCAGCGGCCACCCTTGCGGGCCATGTCCTTACAAGTTCAACCAGCGTAGCCGAGCGCCATCTGCCCCAAACGAACTCGCCGTACGAAGCCATTGCGTGAGGATAAAGGGAAGTTGCGTCTGATGGCGCGACCACTTCACCGGAAATGTTAGTGAAGACAACGACCCCGTAGAGCTCGGTTGCGACAGCGCGTCCCAGGCGAGGTTGATCGTGAGTTGGCAACGGATAGCGGTGACGCCGGCGTTCAGCAGCCAGTTGGCGCGAGGCTCTGTAGGTTTCAGTATTTCTGGCGTCCACACGTCGCCGTTTCCTTTCCTCCGGCTCGGCATGGTGAGCAGCTTTTTCGATGCTTGGCCACCGGCGCCGGAGCTCGTCATATGAGCGAAATGGAACTCTCCAGGCCCGCAATTCGTCGTCCCAACTCGACCACGGGACGGCGCGCAACTCTTCAAGCACTGTCCTCGAGTAGGGCGTACGAATGCGCAGGTCGTCCGCAATCTCCAGATATTGGCTCGATATTGGATCAAGGCGAAGGCATCTCGTCCCTTGCTGTCGTCGTGGGGCGTCCGTAGCGCTGCCTCTTGCGCTAGCCAGCGTTCAATCCGCCGGGCTGCCGTCGTGCCGGGTACGAACCAGCTCTTGCGCTCGTCACTCCATCTCGCGCGCGGAAAAGCTTGCTGAAACCGCTCGACCGCCATTCGATCGAAGGAAAAGCGGGCTTCGGCGCCACTTGCCTCCTGCTTCTGCGGCCCGGGACGTGGGTTGTAATTCATCACAATGCATCGTTCGCGTTTTGTCGCAGGGAACGCAGTGACGGCCCTAAAGGTTCATCTGCCTCGCAAGCCTCCGGACCCCTGAACCGATGCCAAATGCCAAAGCTGTAGTGAAACTTTCCCCCCGTCCCGCGGTTAAGGAGCTGAGAGGACAACACCGTCTAAATCGAACGAGATAGCGGCTGCGGGCGAGCCTCCCCAAAACGATCGGTCGCGTGCCAGAAGAGGGGAAGGGCGCAGGAGGTAAAACATGGCATCGAGACACATCGGTCGCCAGCCCAGGCGCGAGATTTGCGCCGGTATAGAAAAGGAGCGGCGGTTATTGGCGAGGCTGCCTGCAAGACTGACAACCCCGCCGCCGGCATAATGCAATGACCCGCATCGCGACCTTCAATTTGAATGGCGTGAACGGTCGCCTGCCGGTGCTCATCAGATGGCTAGGTCAGACCAACTATGACATCGTATGCCTTCAGGAGTTGAAGACCTCGGATGAGAAATTTCCCGCCGAAGCCATCAGGAACGCCGGTTACGGTGCCGTCTGGCATGGGCAGAAGTCTTATAACGGTGTAGCTGTACTCGTCCGAGGGAAAGAGCCGCTGGAGCGTCGGCGTGGCCTCCCGGGTGATCCTGACGATACTCACAGCCGGTATATCGAGGTGGAGGTGGATGGGATCGTGATCGGCTGTCTGTACCTGCCCAACGGCAATCCAGCGCCTGGCCCGAAATTCGACTACAAGCTCCGATGGTTCGATCGTCTGATCAGTTACAGCCAGGTACTGCTCAGGGAAGGATCCCCGTGCGTTCTGTGCGGCGACTATAATGTCGTGCCAACGCCGATCGATGCCGCGGTGCCAGGACGTTGGCTAGGCGACGCGGTCTACTTTCCGGAGAGCCGGCAAGCTTACGCCGAAATGCTTGGTTATGGCTGGATCGATGGTGTCCGCCGTATCCATCCGGAGAAGGGCATCTATACGTATTGGAACTTTTCGTATCGTGGCGGTTTCGACAGGAGTTCCGGCCTGCGCATGGACCATCTCCTCGTCACCCCGTCACTTTCGTCCAGGTTACGTGATGCCGGGGTGGACGCTGATTTGCGCGGCTGGGAAAAACCGAGTGATCATGCGCCAGCCTGGATAGAGCTCAACCTACCCGGCCGTCATTGAAGGGTGCCGTTGTTCGCCATGATGCCGGGCTTTCGCTAGTTGCAAAGCTGGTCTCTGCACTGACCTGAGGAACATGCATCTGCAGTCGAAGTTCGGGATGTGCTTGGTGAGGACGACTCCCTCCTTGAAACGACCAAGCTCGGGTGCGAGGGCCCGCCTCTGGTTCCGAGACCCGGTGGCGGGCCTATGCAATGCCAGCAAGCGTTAAGTTTTTTCTGCAGGCCTGGAACCTGTTTCTGAAATCGAAGTTGGGTTTGCAGCTTGGCTCCCCGGGCCAGGTCTCAAAGCAAGGCCCGCCGCTGTTTGTGTCCTCAGTGGCGGGCCTACTTCGTTTCCGCTCAACGCTACATTGCGCTTGACTAAAGCAACGATCATCCACGCAATCTCACATGGCATCGGTCCATGGCCAGGTCGGCACGATCATTTTTTGGGTGACGGTGACCACGCCGACCAGTTGGTCACAAGGAGTGACCAAACGACGAGACCTATAGCTACGGGCAAAACGGCAATCCAGCAACAAAGCACGATGTGTCTAGGCTGCTCGTAGCCTCCGCGATTTGTCACGTCGGGCGTCATGATTTTCCTCCTGATCGCCGCAGCGTCGCAGTGCGACGAGCCGGTGAAATTGCCCAAGACATGACGCCGACGTGCAGATGTCGGCACAACGCCAGCCACACGGTTCTGTTCCGCAACGTGGGCGCTCATTGCCAGCAGCCCAAGAATTATTCCTCCCGGTAGTCCAGCAGCTTCGCATGGCGAAGCTTCTCCTCGCCCTTCAGGAACCGCACGCGACCGACCAGACCAGGCTTGAGCCATTCGGCCTTTT
This sequence comes from Mesorhizobium sp. M7A.F.Ca.ET.027.03.2.1, assembly GCF_003999175.1. NCBI lineage: Bacteria > Pseudomonadati > Pseudomonadota > Alphaproteobacteria > Hyphomicrobiales > Phyllobacteriaceae > Mesorhizobium > Mesorhizobium sp. M7A.F.Ca.ET.027.03.2.1. The sequence goes on from NZ_RZOM01000011.1 coordinate 8,231, forward strand.
CTCTCTTTAGACCGATGGGCACTGGTCCGCCGACCTTCCCTTGCACGCGATCCCATAGTCGCTGACGCTTGTCGGCTTTAAAGGCAACGAAAGCGCCGCCAGCATAGCGACCCTTGTCGGCCATGAGCACCATCGCGGGCTTTCCGGCCTCGCGCTGCACGCCAATGATGTCCATTTCCTTTTCGGCATAGCACTTGATCTTGCGCCAGTTCATCGTCGGCCCGCTGCGGTAGACGCTATCCTTGCGCTTTGAGACCATGCCCTCCAGCCCTGCCCTGTCGACTAGGTGATAAACCGCATCGCCAGTGCCGGGCATAGCTTTGCTGGCCTGAATGCGGCCGACGGCTGGTATCAATGCCTGCAGGATCTCGCGGCGGTCTTCCACCGGCATGTTGCGCAGATCGTGCCCGTTCAGGTGCAGGAGATCGAACGCCACCAAATACAGGTCGCGCGACGGCTTACGGCGGGTAACGGCTGATTGCAGGGCGTGGAAGTCGGACCGTCCGGCCTCGTCGACCGTGATAGTCTCGCCATCGATGATGAAACTTTCGGCCTCGATCGCCTCCGCCTCTCCGGCAAGTTCGATGTAGCGGCCGGTCCAGTCGTAACCATTCTTGGTGAACAGCCGGATTCCGTTTTCATCCTTGATAATTTGGGTGCGATACCCGTCGAATTTGATCTCATGGAGCCATTCGTCGCCCTGCGGTGGCGTGTCGACCAGCTCGGGCTCCATGGGCTTGATGAACTTCAGAGGCATGCGCCGACTCGCATAGTGCGATTCAATTAGCGCGCGCTAAAATGGTTCCGGAACATTTTAGACGAATTGAATGTTTGACAGTTATGACGAAGCTATCCGACCTTGGACCGCCGATTCCCGGCAAGCAGCACGGCGGCGAGCCTGCCGACGAGCGCAACAATTTTATGACCTGTCCGGTGTGCGGCCAGCAGTTCGACATGCGCGACTTCCGCCAGGTCGCTTGGCACAATCTGCCTCAGCATGAGCCGCTGGAGCCGGAGCTTGCCACAGGCCGGAACGCGAAATGGTTGCGGATGCGATCGTTGAAATAGCGGCCCTTGGCAAAGGCAGTTTTAAAATCGGCGTAGGTATCAGGCGGCACGTCCAGAAAGTCGTACTGCCTGCCGCCCGCTACAAACCACACCGATAGAACCCTGGTGTCCGGATTGTATTCGAACCTGCGTATCGAGGTTGACGGCATGGTGCACCAGATGCTGCTAGTGAGGACCCGCGAGATGGCCCGCCCACTGAGGAAGCGGGAGCGGGCCGAGCACGGCTGTACGCCCGTGGCCATCATCGCCTCCACGGAAGGGGCGGTGACAGAATTTCAACTCCCATTGGATTGCGGCGTTCCACACATAAACGAAAAGGCCCGCCACCTCTCGGCAGCGGGCAGTGTAGGTCGCTAGGAAACCCAGCGGTAACTAAAGTACACCCCGTCTCGCCAAAAGGGAAATGTTAGATATCTCTAATGTATGATTCGGACCCCGGGGGCTGACCGTGGCGTATCAAATCCGAGAATATCTTGCGGGCCAGGTGATAGCGGAATACCGGGCTGAGGCCCCGACATCCTATTGCGCCGCCGCACAGGCAACGAAAAGGCCACTGACGCTCCACCGATCCGGAAACTACTTTCTTGAGGTGACCGACGAGAGCAATGGCCGAGTGTTCGCCTACCAATACGCCGACTTGCTCTACTGAGTGGGTCTGAGTAGCGGCTGCTGCTCGCCTCCGGGTCAAAAACCCGCCGCCCCATTCATAGCAGCGGCGGGCCGTGCCTAGGGATAGTTGGACTAGACGGTGTGTTGATTCACCCCTGATGGATGGCTGAGGTGCAAAACCATGCAACCACAAACCCCGATACGCGACAGAAAGCCGTCGCAACGTCAACTTTACTCAAGCCGGAATTCAACCGCATGCTTGTCGGCCTCACTAATAAGGCCGCTGTCCATGGCGGCTTCGAACGCCTTGGTGAAATACTGATCATCGGAAGCCTCGTGATTCTGCTGCGCAAGATCGATCGGCAGAGCTCCGATCACGCGGCCCGTTGTCTTCTCGATGACCGTGACGGTCCTCTGCATCAGGGTTTATTGACCGTGTCGTCGACTGCGTTGGCCGTCGATTTGACGTCCCTGCCGACGCCTCGGACGGTGTTGGCGCAGGCCGCAAGGGCCAAGGCACAGGCAAGAATGACAATCGGTGTGATGCGTAGCAGTCTCATGGACGGGTTCTCCTATTTGTGGTTATCAAGTCCGCTTTGCCGTATCGCACCTGTAACCGCCATCACCTTGTTGTGGGCGGCCGCTTCATCTGCGGTGTCAAAGGGCGTTGCGATGGTCGTCCCATCCAGAGCCAGTATTCACAGCCAGGAACGGAAGGCCGATCAGCGGTGGTGCGTAGACAACGTACGCTGGGCGGGCATTCTTCATCGCCCATGTAGCACCCTTTGTCGGTCAGGACCTAATCCACGCCCTGAAGACCAAAAAGCCCGCCAGCCGGAGCCAGCGGGCTTCCAGTGGTCAAAGACCTGCTCAGGTCGCAGAAAGACCCGACTCGATGACTTGCGCCGTGATTGAGGAAAGAATTCCCCGCTTGGTCAGGACTGGCTTTTCATAGGCTTTTTTCATAGCTGTTCCTCCCTTTTCACACACCGAAACTGCTTTGGGGCAATTAACTTGTCAAGCTGATGCTAAAATGGCCCCCAGTGACGCACGCCACGCGTCGCGATCGTCGCAGAGAAGACGGAGAATGATCCGGTGCGAACCAGCGGGCGAAGAACTTCGGTCGCGTTGGACGGCAAACGGGCAATCCAGATTGACGGCTGTCCTGTCGAAATTGGTCGACCAAGACTTAGCCGGCCCTCCCAAATCCGGGGAACGATGTTAACGGGAGAGCGCACATGGCCGGGCCCACCTACCGCCGGCATGCAGCGTGAGCAAGTCGTGATCGATCGCAGCGGCAGTCCGTCAACCCGGCGCCGCGAGTCGTGCGCGAGAGCACTGGCTTCCGAGCGTTTCCTCCAGCCGAGCCAGTCGGCGACTGACAACGGATTTGCGACGCCCAGCCGACCCGCCACACGATGCCTGGTCCCTGCGTGATCTCCCGAAGGTCCTGGCTTCGGCTTCTCTGATCTGGCACATCGTCGGACACTCAGCGCGTCTTGCCGGAGCGAAGATGCATCTCGATCTTGTTGATGGCCTTGGTGAGGATATCGACTGCCTGCAGATTCACTGCGAAGTCGAAGTTCCCTTGCGCCGTTTCGAATATCAGAACGCCGACCTTGGTCTCTTCGTCGCTCATCATGCCTGTTCCAATGCCGGTCGGCATATAGGGTGGTTTTTCTGACATGGTTCTCTCCTCGGGTGCGGTGTGGGCTGGTCAGGTTTTTAGCCATCCAGCGTGCGACCTGGAGTGGCCAAGCACGATCGATCGGCGATGGCCATCTGGATGGAAGCCGACGAGGCTGCGACGACTGCATGTTGTGCGGGCTGGCCGGAGGATAAAGTTCCGGGCCATCAGATCATGGAGCTGATCGACGTGCCCCTATCACCAACGGTGAACAAAATAAGAACAAAGGTGTCAATAGACTCCTGATGGTTTGGAAAAATGGTTTTTTTCCAATTGGATAGGGAGATCTGGCAATCGGTTGAGGCTTCGTGCTCAATCCCAACGCAACTGCATTCATGGCCGATGCTACACGCGGACCACCGCGGACGGGGACAGTCGGTCCCGCGTCCCGTCCTGCGGCCGGCGCTATGCTGACGCTCCTACGGCTGTCCTGTTAACCGCCCGCGGCGGGGGCGAATTTCCTCCGTCCCGCGCGCGACAATGTCCGCAATTGCGGACGCGCGCAGGACTGCGGTTTATACGCCGTTTTTCCTTGGGCGCCGCCAGCCGCCGGCGCGAACATCCCAACAGGACAGGTGGCTTCGACGCCTCGTCCTGCTGGCAAACGGTTCTGTCGATGCCACCGGGCGGTCGCCACAAACATTTCTTCCGCAGCGCCACCTCGCCATCCCATTGACTCTTCATTAGGAAGGGAACAAATGAGGAACATTCCGCCACCATGTCGCGTTCAGGGGACAGATGAGTGCATCGACGCCAAACGCTGCTATTTCCGATCTGCGAGATCGCATTGCGCGTCTCGAAGGCGGTAACGCGCGCAAAAGAGCGGTGCTCCCATTCGGTATCTCCTCGATCGACAGTCATCTGCCAGGCGGGGGCGTGGCGCTTGGCGCACTTCATGAAGTTGCCGGCGGCGGCAATGGTGCAATCGATGGCGCTGCCGCGTCGCTTTTTGCTGCAGGCATTGCGGCCAGGACGCAAGGCAAGGTGCTGTGGTGCGTGACGCGCCAGGATCTGTTTGCACCGGCAATCGCACAGGTCGGACTGCATCCCGACCGGGTGATCTATGTCGAGGCCGGTGACGACAAATCCTTGCTCGCCTGCTTCGAGGAAGGCCTGCGGCATGTCGGACTTGGGGCTGTGGTCGCGGAAGTGGCGCGCCTGTCCATGACTGCCTCGCCGGTTGCAACTGGCATCGGAAGGCTCCGGCGCGATCGGCATCGCGATCCGCCGCTGGCGCCGCCAGACCGAAGCCGCCGATTTCGGGCAGCCGACGGCGTCCGTCACCCGCTGGCGGGTTTCCGTGCTGCCGTCGCGACCGCTGCCTGTGCCCGGCGTTGGCCGGGCGCGATGGCAACTTGAACTGATCCGGTCTCGTGGAGGGGAAACACTCGATATCGAAGTGGAGGCTTGTGATGCAAAGGGTCGTCTCGCTGTTCCTTCCAAGCTGGTCGACCGACCGGCTCAGAAGGAAATTGGGCGACGTCTCGCCGCCACCGGATAAGCCTTTGGTGCTGGTCGGGCGGCACGGTAATCGTCGCCTGGTGACTGCGGTGGATCGCGCGGCAACAGAAGCGGGCCTGCGCGTCGGAATGCCCGCGACGAAGGCACAGGCCCTCGTCCAGGGGCTGGCGGTCATGGATGCCGAACCTGAAGCAGACGCGCAGGCATTGGATCGGTTGGCCCTGTGGGCTTTGCGGCGGTACGCGCCGATTGTCGCAGCAGATCCTCCCGACGGATTGGTGATGGATACCACGGGCGCCGATCATCTTCATGGCGGTGAACGCTTGATGCTCGCAGATATGGTCGAACGTCTCGGCAAGGTCGGCTTCTCGGCGCGCGCAGCCATAGCGGATAGCTGGGGTGCTGCTCATGCCTTTGCGCGATATGTCAGGCAAGCCGTGAGCGTGGTCGCGGTCAACGCAACCTGCGATGCGATCCTTCCTCTGCCCATCGCAGCATTGCGTTTGCCCGATGAGATCGTCAGCGGTCTGCGGGTTTTGGGCTTCGACAGGGTGGGTGAGCTTCTGCAGCAGCCGCGCGCCCCACTGGCGCTGCGCTTCGGGCCGGAACTCGGCCGCCGGCTTGACCAGGCTGCTGGACGTCTCGCCGAGCCGATAGAGCCAGTGCGGCCGGTCGATGTGGTCGAGGTAAGGCGCGCCTTTGGCGAGCCCATCAGTGCGGCCGAGACAATCGCGCGCTATGTCGGCAAGCTTGTTCAGGCGCTGTGTGTCGGGCTGGAGACCAAAGGGTTCGGCGCCCGGCGGCTTGACCTGCTGCTCTACCGCGTCGACAACCGCGTCGAAGCCATTCGCGTCGGCACGGCCTTGCCTGTCCGTGATGTGAAGCGGCTGACGCGGCTGCTCTGCGACAAGATCGAGACGGTCGATCCGGGCTTCGGCATCGAGCTGATGCGGTTGTCCGCGCCCTTGGCAGAATCACTCGCTCCCAGGCAGACCGTTTCGTCGCTGATCGAGCAACGGGATGCAGACATCTCGGATTTGATCGACACACTCGGCAACCGTGTCGGTGAGGAAAAGCTCTATCGGTTTACCCCGGTTGCCAGCGATGTGCCCGAGCGATCTTTCCGGCGTGTAGCCGCTGCATCGGCTGAGACCGGCGACGCATGGCCAGACCATTGGCCGCGTCCGGCTCGCTTGTTTACCGTGCCGGAGCCGATCGAGGCCATTGCGCTGCTACCGGACCATCCGCCGGCGAGCTTCACCTGGAAAGGCATCCGTCGACGGATCAAGCGCGCCGATGGACCTGAGCGGGTTTTCGGCGAATGGTGGAAGCGCGACGCCGAGCTAACTGCCGTGCGCGACTATTTCCAGGTCGAGGACGAAGCCGGCGAGCGGTTCTGGATTTATCGCGCAGGCGATGGCGAGGATGCCGCGACCGGCTCGCATCGCTGGTTCCTGCACGGCATCTTCGGATGAACGCGTGCTATGTCGAGCTGCAATGCACCTCGCATTTTTCCTTTCTGCGGGGCGCGAGTTCCTGTGAGGAACTGTTCGCGCAAGCAGCCAGCATGGGAATGCCCGCCCTTGCCATCTGTGATCGCAACAGTCTGGCCGGCATTGTCCGCGCCCACGAGGCTGCAAAGGCAACCGGCGTCAGGCTGATCGTCGGCTGCCGGCTGGATCTGGTGGAAGAGATTTCCATCCTGGTCTACCCGACCGATCGCCCGGCCTACTCGCGGCTGTGCCGCTTGCTGTCGCTGGGCAAGAAGCGTGGCGGCAAGGCAAAATGCGTGCTTCATTGGGCTGACGTTGTCGCCTATGGCGAGGGCCTCCTTGCAGTGCTCGTGCCCGACCAGGCAGATGACACATGCTCACTCTGGCGGCGCCGGCTGCGCGACGCATTTGGCGATCGCGCCTATATGGCGCTGACGTTGCGGCGCCGTCCCAACGAGGCGCTGCGGCTGCACGATCTGGCCAATCTTGCCGGACAGGCCAACGTGCCAACGGTTGTCACCAATGATGTCCTGTTCCACGAACCGTCACGGCGCATCCTGCAGGACGTCGTCACCTGCATCCGGCACAATGTGACGATCGATGATGCCGGGTTTCGGCGCGAGCGGCACGCCGACCGCTACCTGAAGCGGCCCGATGAAATGGCACGGCTGTTCAGCCGCTATCCCGAAGCGCTAGCGCGGACGATCGAGATCGCCGAGCGCTGCCGGTTCTCATTGGACGAGCTTGCCTATCAATATCCCGAGGAGCGGATGCTGCCGGGTCTGACACCGCAGCAAGCTCTGGAGAAACTCACCTGGGAGGGCGCGACGGAGCGCTTTCCCGAGGGCGTGCCGGACAAGGTCGTTGGCACGCTCAGGCACGAGTTGCAGCTCATTGAGAAGCTGCAATACGCGCCTTTTTTTCTGACGGTCAACTCGATCGTTCGCTTTGCCCGCAGCCAGGGCATTCTCTGCCAGGGCAGGGGATCAGCAGCCAACAGCGCCGTCTGCTATGTGCTCGGCATCACCTCGATCGATCCCGACCGCAATGACCTGCTGTTCGAACGCTTCGTCTCGGAGGAGCGGCGTGAGCCGCCTGACATCGATGTCGACTTCGAGCATGAGCGTCGGGAAATCTTCATGCAATGGGTGTTCGAAACCTATGGCCGCGAACACGCCGCGCTCTGCTCGACGGTCATCCGCTATCGCTCGAAGGGCGCCTTGCGCGATGTCGGCAAGGCGCTTGGACTGCCCGAAGACCTCATCAAGATGCTGTCCTCGCAAGTGTGGGGCTGGTCGGACGAAGGCGTCCAGCCGAAACATGCCGAGGAGCTGAACCTCAATCTCGGCGACCGTCGCCTGCGTCTGGCGCTGGACTTGGCCAGGCAGTTGATCGGCGCGCCGCGGCATTTGTCGCAACATCCGGGCGGCTTCGTCCTGACCCGCGACAGGCTCGACGATCTGGTGCCGATCGAGCCAGCCGCGATGAAGGATCGTCAGGTTATCGAATGGGACAAGGACGACATCGACGCGTTGAAGTTCATGAAGGTGGACGTGCTGGCGCTCGGCATGCTGTCCTGCATGAAGCGCGGTTTCGATCTGCTGGCCGAGCACAAGGGCATCACTCTCGATCTCGCGACGATCCCTGCCGAGGATCCACGCACCTATGCGATGATCCGCAAGGCCGACACGCTCGGCACCTTCCAGATCGAATCCCGCGCCCAGATGTCGATGCTGCCGCGCATCAAACCGCGTACTTTCTACGATCTTGTCATCGAGGTTGCGATTGTTCGGCCAGGTCCGATCCAGGGCGACATGGTCCACCCCTATCTGCGCCGGCGCGAAGGCAAGGAAGACGTCGTCTATCCCAAGCCTGAGCTCGAAAAGGTGCTTGGAAAGACGCTGGGCGTGCCGCTGTTCCAGGAGCAGGCGATGCGGGTGGCGATTGAATGCGCCGGCTTCACGCCAGGCGAAGCGGATCAACTGCGCCGCGCCATGGCGACATTCAAGCACACCGGTGGCGTTTCCAGCTTCGGCGCCAAGCTGATCGGCGGCATGGTGAAGAACGGCTACGAGCGCGAGTTCGCCGAAAAGACCTTCAAGCAGCTCGAAGGCTTTGGCAGCTATGGCTTTCCCGAAAGCCATGCCGCCAGCTTCGCCCTGATCGCCTACGCCTCGTCCTGGATGAAATGCCATCACCCCGATGTCTTCTGCGCCGCTCTTCTCAATGCTCAGCCGATGGGCTTCTACGCGCCGGCGCAGATCGTTCGCGATGCACGTGACCATGGTGTCGAGGTGCGCCCTGTCTGCATCAACGCGTCGCGTTGGGATTGCACGCTCGAGCCCACCGCCGATGACGGTCGGTTCGCTGTCCGGCTTGGTCTGCGCATGGTCCGGGGTCTTGCCAACGCCGATGCTGCGACCATCGTCATCGCACGCGCAGACCAGCCCTTTGCGTCGGTGGATGACCTCTGGCACCGTGCCGGTGTTCCTGCTGCCTCTCTGGTTGAACTCGCCCAGGCTGACGCTTTCCAACCATCCCTATTGCTGGCGAGGCGTGAGGCCCTGTGGGCGATCAAGGCACTGCGCGACGAACCGCTGCCACTGTTTGCCGCGGCCTCCGGCCGCGAGCAGCGGACGGTATCGGAGATCCAGGAGCCCCTTGTCGCGCTGCGTGCGATGACCGCCGGCGGCGAAGTGGTCGAGACTATGGACATGTTGGACTGACCCTGCGCGACCATCCTGTTTCCTTCCTGCGCGCCGACCTGGGGCGCAAGCGCATCGTCTCGTGTCGTGAGGCCATGCAGGCGCGCGACGGACACTGGCTGGAGGCGGCTGGCCTCGTGCTGGTCCGCCAACGACCTGGCTCGGCCAAGGGCGTCATGTTCATCACGATCGAGGATGAGACCGGCATCGCCAATCTGGTGGTGTGGGTCAAGGTCTTCGAAAAATATCGCCGGGTCGTGCTCGGCGCCGGCATGATTGGCGTTTATGGTCGCATCCAAAGGGAAGGCGAGGTGGTCCATCTCGTCGCTCATCGGCTGAGCGATCTCTCAGGCGAGCTGGCCTGCGTCGGCGATCGGCAGTCTGCCTTTCCCCTGCCGCATGGGCGCGGCGACGAATTCCATCATGGCAGCCCGACGCCCGATCCGCGCGGCATGCCGAAGGGGCCGAGGCCCCGGAACATTATCGATCCCCATCTGCACATCGACCAGATCAAGGTGAAGACACGGGATTTCAAATAGCGCGGTGCAAGAACGGGTCTGCCGAACAATGGCCCGGTTCGTCGACACGCATGAGCGCTCGCTCAATCGGTGCTTCTGTCATTTCTCAGAGAAAGGCCTTGAACGCTGCTGCGAGAGCGGCGGGATTTTCTTCGGCGACATGGTGCCCGCTCTTGATCCCGTAGCCCCCCACGTCGTCGGCCCAGTGCTTCCAGATGGCAACCGGATCGCCATAAATCTGTTCCAAGTCGTCGTCGAGCGACCAAAGGCAGAGCATCGGACAGCGCACCTTCCTGCCGGCATCTCGATCTTCGCGGTCGTGGCGATGGTCGATCCTTATGCCAGCGCGGTAGTCTTCGACCATGCCATGGACGATGGCTGGATCGTGGATGAATGAAACCAATTCGTCATAGGCATCGTGTCCCATCTCATCTGGCCGCAAGTCACTATACCATGCCATCGGGTCTGCCAGGATGGCCCGTTCCGGCTTCTCGGGTTGAGCAAAGAAGAACCAGTGGTACCAATCGCGGGCAAAGTTCCAGTCGGCCCGTTCCAGATGCTCGATAACTGGCAACCCATCCACGGCAATCAGCTTTCGCACCAGGTCGGGATGGTCCATCGCCATTCTGAAAGCGACCAGACTTCCACGATCATGCCCGGCGACGAAGAAAGCCTGGTGGCCCAACCTTTCCATCACCTCCACCAGCGCCGAAGCCTTTGCCCGCTTGGACGAGAACCTGCTCTCGGGGTCATCGGCCGGTACGTAGGAGCGACCGAAGCCCGGAACGTCGGGGCACACGATACTGAAATCTGCTGACAGCAAGTCCGCGACCTGGCCCCAAGTCATATGCGCGCGAGGATGGCCATGGATCAGAAGCAGAGGCGGCCCAGATCCGCCATGCCGAAGCCTTATCGGCCCGCCCTCGGTTTCCACCATTTCAAGCGGAAGTTTTCGAACATCGGCCATCCTCAGGAAACGGGCTGTTGTCGGCTTTAAGAACTCCTTGAGCATGGAATGGTTCGGGGCAAATCGCGACTGCAAATCGTTTCTCCCGGTTAGCTTTCCCTCAGGGTCCATTCTGGACGCGCGAATGGCTACAAGGCGGATCTAACGGAGCAGGCCCTCGTCGTCGAACGCGTCCCAGCCCTTCAACTTAGGCCGGGGATCGTCATCTCTGGGGTTATTCCCGGAACCGCGAACCTTCTCGCTACCCTTTCCCGCCCGCGTCAGGGCAGCCTTGCCGGCGCCACGTCGCCTGTTCTCCGTAACTTGCTGCGCGTCTTCTTCGCGCCAAAGGCTTGGCAGATCACGATCAAGGATGTCCTCGATGTGCTTGGGATCGAACACGTGGAAGGTGACGGCCTTGGATCGACCGCGCATCTTCACGGTGCGGGTGCCAATGCTTTGCAGCCGTCCGTCTTTCAGCCACTTGTGACGCTCACGCGAAGAAATTGTGAGGATGTCCTCGGCCTCGCGCGGCAGGACCGGGAGTACTTCGATGGTTTCCAGGATCTTGGCGATCTTGTTCGAGGCGGCCTCGAACTCTTCGGCATCGTCTTCGCGCATCCGCAAGGCTATGCGACCAGTCTCGGCTTTGACGTACTTCCTCACCGCCCATGGCAGGCGGGCACGTATTTCACGCTCGATACCTTTCGTGCGCACCGACGAGCCAAGCGTCGCTGATGGCGGAAGTGGCCACTCGGCAATCAGTGACAACGAGGTGCTGACGCTTTGGCGAGAGCCGCGATCCCGAGGGGCCGCAATTGCCGCAGCGATGCCGCCAAGAATCTTCCGTGTTTGCGCAAAACGCACCGGCATCTGAGCTAGTCGCTTCCTTGTCGCACGGTTTCTACCGCCAGCGACCCGGCCGGCAGGGCCTTCAACAGCTCCACCTCGGGTTTCGTGAGGTAGATCCATGCCGCCCAATCGTCCGGGCGCAGAACCACAATCTGGCGATTGTGGATGGGCGCCACGTCCGGGCCGGGTTCCGTCGTCAGCATAGCGAACGTCGGGGGCTTGTTGCCTTCGCCATCGCGCCACAGGCCGGCGATCGCCATGAACGAGGCGCCGTTGAGCGTGAAGCGATGCTTAGCCTTTGGAGACTTCTTTCCGGTGAATTCGAAGAAAGCCGACGCCGGAATAAGGCAGCGCTTGCTGTTGGAGAAGCTCCGTCCTTCCGAGCGGAAGTTGAAGATCGGCCCGCCTTTGGGCCCGGAGGGCGGAAAGGCAAAGGTCATGCGCGTGAGTTCGATCGTGTCGCCGACGGCGCGCATGATCGGGGCGGGATCACTGATGCGGATGTCATCCGCCTGCGGCAAATCCAGTTCCGTTTGCTGGGTGGGAATGTCGAGCGCCAGCAATTGCATCATCCTGCAATATTCGGCCCAGGCGATATGCTGCTCATAGTCGTTGCACACGGCTGCCCACGCTTTCAGTCAGTTGATGACTTATAACAAATAACGCGGCTTGGCTGCGGCGCCACCATCGCGAGATTTTCCGCTATGCCCGAAATCTCGCGATCTGCTTGAGCATCGCGCGGTTTGTCGGTGATGACATCGCCGTGGCTCACAATGATGCGCTCAAGGTCAGGCTCATCAGAGCATCTGCGGAAAGCCGCGCCCAGCGCCTGGCCGTCCTTGACAAAGAACCACTTGGCAACACGCGGCATGCTGGGCCGGTCGACGCCAAAGCCAAGCACACGCGCTATAATGTGGGCGCCAATTTGCGACGGTCTTCACCCTACGGGCTTCCGTCCCTGACGTGAGATCGGCCGCCAATTGGCCCTTGCCGATCCACAGCCAGTCCTCCAGTCCAACGCGTACATTGCCGCCCGGTGCGATCGCCTGGGGTGGCGATCGTAGCGGCTGCGACCGGCGCCCAGCACCGACCAATGGCGATCCTGTTCGAACCGGCGGGTCGGCGGTGCGCTTCATATGCGCCACGTCCTCGGGATGAGTGCCGATGCCACTGTGTGCCGAACACGCTCTGTACGAAGAACGGTGCGTTGACCAGGCCCGCTCGACGGATGGCGAGTGTAGAAATTGCCGATGTGGTAGCACTCGATTTCGAAACGCGTGCCGTTCTCCGCGCAGAAGCCTCGTTGACAGAGGCGCTCTGGGGCCATAGCGTATCTGACTGGTATAACAGGTATGCCACATGATCGGAGTTCTGATCAAACAGCGGAAGCTCTCGGACGAGGTTGCCGCGCATCTAGAGAGGCTGATCCGCAAGGGAGAGCTGGCCGAAGCCGACCGGCTCCCATCCGAACGGGAACTGATGCGGCAGTTCGGGGTTGGGCGCCCTTCAATCCGCGAGGCCCTGCTGCATCTGAGCAAGATGGGCCTTGTCGAGGTGAAATC
>NZ_RZOM01001200.1:0-1729 GCF_003999175.1 Mesorhizobium sp. M7A.F.Ca.ET.027.03.2.1
ATGAAATCCATCAGGCCATCGGCGATGCCTTCGTCGAGCTTCGGCTCCTCGTAATCCGCCAGCATGTTGCGCGCCTTCTCGCGACCGCGCGTGTCGTGGTCCTTCGCCCCTTCTGCCTTCCACTGTTCGTACGAATTGAAGTCCATGATCGAGGGTATGAAGAAGGCCGACTCGAAATGTTCGAGCGTGTGTTTGGTGCCGAGGAAATGGCCCTGCGGCCCGACTTCGCGAACCGCTGCCATCGCTTCCTTGAAATCGTCGAACGGAAGGCCGCCTGCATATTTGTACCAGCCAACCAGCTGTTCGCAGTCCGTAGCGAACTTCGAATAGCCGCAGCTCAGGCCGGCCTCCAGCCACCCGGCGGAGTGCCAGATGTAGTTGGCGCCGGCGAGGATGGCGGCATGCATCAGCATGTTGGCCTCGTAGCCCGCCTGGGCGTCGTTGAGCTTCGATCCGACATGGAAGCCTGAGGTGCGCCACGGCAGTTTGTATTTCCGCGCCAGCGCGCCCATCAGGTACATCATCTGGGCCGCCTCCGGCGTGCCGCCCATCGGAGCGCCGGTCTTCATGTCCACGGTGACCATGAACTGTCCGTAGATCTGTGGCGACCCCGGGCGCAGCAGTTGCGTGAAGGCGACGCCCGCCAGCGCTTCCGCATTGACCTGCGCGACTGCCCCGACGGCCGACGCCGAAGTCGAGGCGCCGCACAGTGCGAAGGGTGCGAGGATCAGCGGCTGGTTGCTTCGGGCATAGACCTTCATCGCGTCCAGCATGGTGGCGTCCCACACCAGCGGCGAATTGCAGTTGGTGATCGACACCAGGACCGGATTGTCGCGGACGTAATCCTCGCCGAACACGATGCCTGCCATCGCCATCGTGTCTTCCGCCCGCTCCTTGGACGTGACGATGCCCATGAACGGCTTGTCGGAATGCTTAAGCGCGGAATGGATGATGTGGAGGTGACGCTTCGGTACCGCGATTTCCATCGGCTCGCAAATGACCGAACTCGATGAATGCAGCGCCGGCGCCATGTAGGCGAGCTTGTGGAAATTGTTGAGGTCCGCGAGCGTGCCGTAGCGCCTGTTGTTGTCGAGGTCACGCACATAGGGCGCGCCATACATCGGCACGAAGATGGTATTGTTGCCGCCCACCCGCACCGTACGCTGCGGATTCCTCGCATTGAGCGTGAACTCCGACGGGACCTTCGAGACCAGTTCCATCAGCAGGGCCCGGTCGATCCGCACACGAGTTTCCGAGACATCCGCGCCCGCCGCCTTCCACAGTGCGATAGCCTCGTCGTCGCGGAATTCGCATCCCACCTCTTCGAGGATCAAGAGCGACTCCTCGTGGATTAGCTCGACCGCCTCATCGGGGACCATCTGGTAGACGGGGATCTGGCGGACCAGGGTCGGAAACGACGTTACCGGAGCTCCGCGCAGGGCCTTGCGTCCCAGGCGGCCGCCACTGCGGCGGTTGGCATGTTCGGTCACTTCAGGGGCCGGTGCGTTCATGGCAACTCCATTCCACTCATGAAGGAGCCTAACGCGACAAAATGGTGATGTGACGCTGGAAAATCCTGATCTCTTGTATAAGCTCAGCTTATGCGAAGCCTGCGCCACCTCCTGCCCTCGGCCGGCAGCCTGATCGTCTTCGAGGCGGCCGGGCGGCTGTCGAGCTTCACCGCCGCCGGGCGCGAGCTCGGCATGACGCAGGCCGCCGTCTCCTATGC
>NZ_RZOM01001201.1:0-1725 GCF_003999175.1 Mesorhizobium sp. M7A.F.Ca.ET.027.03.2.1
GTCCTGCCGGACATCTCCCCCTCAAGGGGAGAGATCGGATGTCGCATATGGCTTCGCCAATCTCCAATGGTGACAAAAGGGCGAGGCGCGCGAGCTGCCAATCTCCCCCCTTGAGGGGGAGATGTCCGGCAGGACAGAGGGGGGTGTTCAAGCGCCGACATATCCCTCAAAACCTCGGAATGTCCGGAAACGGCAGCTTGCCGCCGGAAATGTGCATGCGGCCGAGTTCGGCGCATCGCCGCAGTTGCGGGAACACTTTTCCCGGGTTGAGCAGATGGTTGGGATCGAAGGCGCATTTGACGCGCATCTGCTGGTCGAGGTCGACCTGGGTGAACATTTCCGGCATCAAATCGCGCTTCTCAACACCCACCCCGTGTTCGCCGGTCAACACGCCGCCGACCTTGACGCAGAGCCGCAATATGTCGGCGCCGAAGCTTTCGGCCTTGTCGAGTTCGCCCGGTACGTTGGCATCGTAGAGGATCAGCGGATGCAGATTGCCGTCGCCGGCATGAAAGACATTGGCGACGCCGAGACCGTATTTTTCCGACAGTTCGCGCATGCCGGCGAGCACGCGCGGCAGTTCCTTGCGCGGGATGGTGCCGTCCATGCAGTAGTAGTCGGGCGAGATGCGGCCGACGGCCGGAAACGCCGCCTTGCGGCCGGCCCAGAAGCTCAGCCGTTCCTGTTCGGACTGCGAAATGCGGCAGGTGGTCGAGCCGTTCTTGTAGGCGATGGCCTCGACAAGGCCGATCAGATGATCGACCTCGACGCCCGGCCCGTCGAGCTCGACGATCAGCAGCGCCTCGACATCGAGGGGATAGCCGGCATGGACGAAATCCTCGGCGGCGTGAATCGCCGGCCGGTCCATCATCTCCATGCCGCCCGGAATGATGCCGGCGCCGATGATGTCGGCGACGCACTGGCCGCCCTGCTCACTGGTCGGGAAGCCGATCAGCAGCGCGCGAGCCGTCTCCGGTTTCTTCAGGATGCGCACGGTGACCTCGGTGACGACGCCAAGCAGCCCTTCTGAACCCGTCATGACGCCGAGCAAGTCATAACCTTCCGCATCGAGGTGACTGCCGCCGAGCCGTACCACTTCGCCATTCATCAGCACCATCTCGATGCCGAGCACATTGTTGGCGGTGAGGCCATATTTCAGGCAGTGCACGCCGCCGGAATTTTCGGCGACATTGCCGCCGATCGAGCAGGCGATCTGGGAGGACGGATCGGGGGCGTAGTAAAAGCCCTCCTGCTCGACGGCGGTGGTGATGCCGAGATTGGTGACGCCCGGCTGGGCAACGACGACGCGATTGGGGAAATCGATCTCGAGGATACGGTTGAAGCGGCTCATCACCAAAAGCACCGCGTCCTCGAGCGGCAGCGCGCCGCCCGACAGCGAGGTGCCGGAGCCGCGCGGCACGACGCGGATGTTGCGATCATTGCAGTATTTCAGCACGCGCGACACCTGCGCCACGGTTTGCGGCAGAACAACAACCAGCGGCAGCTGCCGATAGGCGGTCAGGCCGTCGCTCTCGAAGGCGCGCATGGAATTGGCGGCGTCGACGACGCCCTCACCCGGCACGATGATGCGCAAGTCGGCGACGATCTCGTCGCGCCGGCGCATCGTGGCGTCGTCTGGTTTCGGCATGGCCAAGCCGGACATCGGTAGCCTCATTTCGCTTGACTGGTCAAAATCTTTTACCAGTGAAGCGCGCTGGGTGCAAA
>NZ_RZOM01001202.1:0-1725 GCF_003999175.1 Mesorhizobium sp. M7A.F.Ca.ET.027.03.2.1
GGTCTAGTGCCGCTCTCTTGAGGTCGAAGCGCGGCCTGCCCGGTTCGCTGCTTCGCGACGGGTATCGGTCGGTGCGCAACCGAACCGCGTCCGGTAATGCTTGCAGAATTGAGACTGGTCGGCAAAGCCCCAGCGGTAAGCAATCTCGGCAACGCTGCTGATGTTGGTCACCGACATCAGTTCCTCGGCGCAAAGTTCAAGCCGGGCGTCGCGGATGAAGCCGTTGATCGACTGGTTGCTGTCCTGAAAAAGAACCTGCAGGTAACGCAGGGAAATCCCGCAGGCATCGGCCACCGCCTGCGGGCCGAGGCCGGAATTCTTCAGATTGTCGCGAATATACTGCTCGGCACGATGCAAATGGCCGGCCCGGATCGACGAGATGCTGCTGTCCAGCACGCGATCGTCGCTCACGATCGACAGGCACAGCATTTCCAGGATGTGCCTGCCCATCATCTCACGAGCGACTTCAGTGATCTCATCGACATGGCCGATCGTGGTTCGCACCGTGTCGAGGAAGAGCGCGGCGACGCCCTGGGTCGCGTCGAAACTGAGCGCACTGAGCCGTTCGGCAGACCCGATCCGCGCCCGAACGCTCGACGATGGCACCTTCAGGACCCACAGCGCGTTTGGCTTGCCGTGCCAGAATTCGTAAGGCGCGTCTCCCCTCTCAACGAGGAAGCCCCCCGGACCGCAATTGACGGTCCTCGACCCTTGCGAGAAATTCACCTCCGACATCTCCGGGATGGTGATGAGCAGGCTGGCGTCACGTTCGTTGAGGAAGTGGCGGCGATGGCGGCGATAGCTTACGGCATCGCAGCGCATTTTAGACACGCTGACGAGCCCAAGCGAGAAGGTTTCCAGCGTGCCCGAAAATTCACGACGGTTCCGATACTCGGTGTCGAGCGGAAAATAGGCTTCGGTAACAGCGGCTTGCCAGGCATCACCGCCTGTGGGACCGCCGATCGTATCGACGACGTATTTCATTCCCCGACCTTTCTGGTTGGCCCCGGTTAGCCCGGTGTTTTTCTGAAGATTACAGGAATCCGCCGGCGCGTATTGGTCAAAAACGAATAAACTTATGTGGCCGTTGGCCCAAGGGCCGGAGCTCGCGATGGTTTCAGTTATCGTCACGGTCCTGGTGTGCAGTTGATCAAACCAGCCTTGGGCGCGCAAACCGCAAGCCAAATTGGAACCATGCATCGGCCTCGACCGGCTCGTGCACCTTGGGCACGGTCGTCGCCGTGTTTGGTTTCGCGCGATGAGGATGGCGGGACACAGCGCGCACCCGAAACTTCTTCGCCAGGCAACTTTGCGCGAGCCCGCGGCCGAGAAACCCTGTTCCGCCAAAAATGGCGCCGATCCGCTCGGCTCCTCGGTCGTTTTGGCATGAGCCCAACCCTTCCACGCGCCGAAGCGATGCGCCGGCCTAGTCGGCCGCCGGGATAACCCGCCAAATCTTGTTGCCCACATCATCCGCGATCAGCAATGCGCCAGTTCGGTCGATGGCAACGCCAACCGGACGGCCGAATGCCTTGTCATCGTTGCTCAGAAATCCGGTAAGCACGTCCTGCGGCGGCCCCGACGGCTTGCCGTCGGCAAACGGCACGAAGATCACCTTGTAGCCGCTTCGCGGCATGCGATTCCATGAACCATGCTGGCCGACAAAGGCGCCATTCTTCATGTGCAACCCGAACAGGTCGGCGGTGTTGAAGGTGAGCCCAAGCG
>NZ_RZOM01001203.1:0-1723 GCF_003999175.1 Mesorhizobium sp. M7A.F.Ca.ET.027.03.2.1
ACAGCACATTGTGCAGGTTCTGGTTGTTGAGACCCATGAAGGTCAGCTCGACGCCGGCGAATTCGCCTTCCTTGACATTGGCCTTGGTCGCCTCGAGGCAGAGTTCCCCGACCTTCTGGAAATCGGCGTCCGTCGGCTGGCCTTTGCCGACGCCTGGGATCTGCAGGATTTTTGTGCGCAATTCGCTTGCCGCTGAGGCCGGGCGCGTCAAGGCGCCAAGTCCGGCGCCGGATGCGGCTGCGATCGCGGCCATGCTGGCCGCGCCCTTCAATATGTCGCGCCTTGTGGCGCCGGCTCGAACCAGTTTGTCGTAAAGACCCGTTCTCATCGCCTATTTCCTCCCAGAACATCAGTGTGAATAAATCGGCCAACTGTCGGACGCCGGAGCGCCAACGATGCTCCCGTTTCGGAAACGAATTAGGCAGGACCCCACCCTGCGTCGATTGAATTTCCCTGCGGATCGGGTACCGACATTTTGACCAGCGCCAGCCACTATTCTCACAACCAAACGCCGTGTCAACGAGAACGGGTTTTTATCTATAAGGGACCGACTTGCCCTGACAGGTCGCGTTGGTTAGCTTCTGCGCCTACGGCTAATGGAGCCGATGGGGGAGACATGGCGCAAGTCGCGATCAGCAAGGTGGCCAAGGCCTTTGGAACGGTCAAGGTTCTGCACGAAGTCAGCGTCGATATCGCAGACGGACAGTTCGTGGTGCTGGTTGGCCCTTCGGGTTGCGGTAAGTCCACATTGCTCAGGATGGTGGCCGGGTTGGAGACCGTCTCCGCCGGTACGATCGCCATCGGCGACCGCGTCGTCAATCATCTGCCGCCGGCCAAGCGCGACATCGCCATGGTGTTCCAGAACTATGCGCTCTATCCGCACAAGACGGTCGAGCAGAACATGGCCTTCGCGCTCAAGCTCAGGAAAACCGATCCGGCCTTGGTCGCCGAGCGGGTCAAGCGCGCCGCCGATATCCTCGACCTCAATCCCTATCTGAAGCGCTATCCCCGCCAGCTTTCCGGCGGCCAGCGACAGCGCGTGGCCATGGGCCGTGCCATCGTGCGCAATCCGCAGGTCTTCCTGTTCGACGAGCCGCTGTCCAATCTCGACGCCAAGCTGCGCGTGCAGATGCGCACCGAGATCAAGGAACTGCACCAGAGGCTGAAGACCACCACCATCTACGTCACCCACGACCAGATCGAGGCCATGACCATGGCCGACAAGATCGTCGTGATGCGCGACGGCCGCATCGAGCAGGTCGGCGCGCCGCTGGAGCTGTTCGACAGACCGGCCAACCTGTTTGTCGCCGGCTTCATCGGCTCGCCGTCGATGAACCTGCTCAAGGGCACCATGCGCAAGGGCGACAAGCCCGGTGTCGACATCGCCGGCACGCTGTTCCCGATCGCATCGGGCAATGCCGCGCAGGACGGTCAAGCGGTCGTCTATGGCGTGCGACCGGAGCACCTCGAGATCCATCCCGACGGCGTGCCGGCGAAGATTTCGGTGGTCGAGCCGACCGGCTCGGAGACGCTGGTGTTCCTGCGCTTCGGCGAAGGCGAGATGGTGGCGCTGTTTCGCGAGCGTCACGACTTCAAGCCGGGCGATACGCTGAAGCTGAAGCCAAGGCTCGACCAGATCCATCTTTTCGACGCAGAGACCGGCAAGCGTCTCTGATCCCAACTCACGAGGAATACCATGCTCAAAGGCATCAACCCGCTGCTC
>NZ_RZOM01001204.1:0-1719 GCF_003999175.1 Mesorhizobium sp. M7A.F.Ca.ET.027.03.2.1
ATCCGACGCAGGCGGTGCTGGAAGAGCGCATGGCGGCCCTCGAAGGTGGCACGGCGGCACTCGCGGTCGCTTCCGGCCACGCCGCGCAGGTGATCGTGTTCCACAATCTGATGCAGCCGGGCGACAATTTCGTTGCCGCCAACAAGCTTTATGGCGGTTCGATCAACCAGTTCGGCCATGCCTTCAAGAATTATGGCTGGGAGGTGCGCTGGGCCGACACCAACGACATCTCGACCTTCGAGAGCCAGATCGACGACAGGACCAAGGCGATCTTCATCGAAAGCCTGGCCAATCCGGGTGGCACTTTCGTCGACATCGAGAAGATCGGCGACATCGCGCGCAAGCATGGCCTGCCGCTGATCGTCGACAACACGCTGGCTTCGCCCTACCTGATCCGGCCGATCGAGCATGGCGCCGACATCGTCGTCCATTCGCTGACCAAGTTCATCGGCGGCCACGGCAATTCGATCGGTGGCGCCATCGTCGACGGCGGCACCTTCGACTGGTCGAAGTCGGGCAAATACCCGATGCTGTCGGAACCGCGCCCCGAATATGGCGGTCTTGTCCTGCACGAAACCTTCGGCAATTTCGCCTTCGCCATTGCCGCGCGCGTGCTCGGCCTGCGCGATCTCGGCCCGGCGATCTCGCCGTTCAACGCCTTCCTCATCTTGACCGGCCTGGAAACCCTGCCGCTGCGCATGCAGCGCCATTGCGACAATGCCGTCACCGTTGCCGCCTGGCTGTCCAACCATCCTAAGGTTGCGTCGGTGAACTACCCCGGCCTGCCCTCAGACAAGAACAACGCGCTGCAGAAGAAGTACTCGCCGCTTGGCGCCGGCGCCGTGTTCACCTTCGCTCTCAAGGGCGGCTATGACGCCGGCGTCAAATTCGTCGAGGCGCTCGAGCTGTTCTCGCACCTGGCCAATGTCGGCGACACCAAGTCTCTGGTCATCCACCCGGCCTCGACCACGCACCGCCAGCTTTCCGACGAGCAGAAGGTCAAGGCCGGCGCAGGACCGGACACGGTGCGGCTGTCGATCGGCATCGAGGACGTCAACGACATCGTCGCCGACCTCGAACAGGCGCTTGCCAAGGTCTGACCGATCATGAGCGAGTCAAAATTTCTTGCCATCGGCGTCGACACTGTCGACGCCGAACAGGGCGCGCCGGCGCCGGATCGGCTGATCTCGGGCGATCCCAAATTCCGCACCTGGAATGTCGAGGAGCGCGACGGCGGCCTTTACGCCGGCATCTGGGAATCGACCCCGGGCAAATGGCGCATCGTCTATGACGAATGGGAGTTCTGCCACATCCTGTCCGGCGTTTCGGTGATCGCGGAGGACGGTGGGCAAGCGCGCACCGTTCGGGCCGGCGACAGCTTCGTGCTCAGGCCTGGCTTCAAAGGCAGCTGGGAAGTGCTTGAAACGACTCGCAAGGAGTACGTGATCAAGCTTTGATCTCGCGTCGCCATGATGCTCGCGATCGGAAGGGACAGACCGCTGTCCTGCCGAGCTATTTCAGAGGCAGAAAGAGTTCAACGACCACTTCGCGTAGCGGTCCCTCCGGGAAGTGGGACAGATGTCGTTGGCAATAGATCGGAAAGTCGCGTGCTTCCTCGCCGCTGGCCGGAAGCCATTCACGATAAAGGTAAAGTGCTGCGGGTTCGAGATTGTTGGTATTGCCGGGATAGCGCAGCACCGCGCAACGACCGCCGGGAAT
>NZ_RZOM01001205.1:0-1716 GCF_003999175.1 Mesorhizobium sp. M7A.F.Ca.ET.027.03.2.1
GGTGGGGGTCCGTGCCGGGCAGACATCTCAGGAATTCCATATGCGATAGCCCTGCTGTTTACGGGGAGAAATGCCCGGCAGGGCAATGAGGGGCAGCGCCGAGATCGGCAAATTGGCCACCCGATTCTAGCCAAGCAAAGTCCTCTGCCTCTTGCCCCCACCCAGCTTGCGCCAGTTGTTGAAACGGTGGCTGGCGGCGGCAAAGGATATCTTCATCTGCTGGGCGACCGAGTAGCGCGACTTGCCCTCGTCGAACATGCGGTAGCAGCACTCGACGCCCTCCTCCGTCAGTTTGCCGTCCGGCGCCTTGTTGTGCGGGTTGGCGGGGTCGAATTTCTCGACCTGCTGCTCGACCAGGCCCTTCAGGCGCTGCAGGTCGGCCTCGATGCTGGCGATGAGATCGAGAACGGGCTTGGGATCATAGGGGTGCGGAGGCTGTTTTGCCGTCATCTGCCGGTTCCTTGTTCTTGGCTTGAGTCCAGCAATATAGGTGAACATTCACTGATAATGAAGAGTCACCGCGGGCGTGGGGCTTCAACAATTCTTGACCGCGACCCAAGCGCGCAATTGACCGAAGGTGTTCAAAACCCTAGTTTAGAACTATTCTAAACTAGGGTGAATTCCTCATGCTTTCCCGTGTTTTCGGCTTCGGCCGCCGCCCCTTCGAATCGCTCTCCGAACAGGAGATCCTGGCGCTGGCCATTTCCTCCGAGGAGGATGACGGTCGCATTTACCGGGCCTATGCCGACGGGCTGACGGAAAACTTCCCGCAATCGGCAAAAGTGTTCGAGGAGATGGCCGAGGAAGAGGATGGCCATCGCGATGCGTTGATCGAGCTTTTCCGCAAGCGGTTCGGCGAGCGCATACCGCTGATCCGGCGCGAACATGTGAAGGGTTATTACGAGCGCAAGCCCGACTGGCTGGTCCGGCCGCTCGGCATCGAGCACGTGCGCAGCCATGCCGAGGCGATGGAGCGGCAAGCCTACCTTTTCTATGTCGAGGCGGCCAAGCGCACGGCAGATGCTTCGACGCGAAAACTGCTCGACGATCTGGCGGTGGCCGAACTGGGCCATGAGACCCTGGCGCAGCGGCTGGAACAGAAACATGTGCCGGGCGCCGTCAAGGCCGAGGAGGCCAGCGCCGAGCAGCGCCAGCTCATCCTCACCTATGTGCAACCAGGGCTGGCCGGGCTGATGGACGGGTCGGTGTCCACTCTGGCGCCGATCTTTGCCGCTGCCTTTGCCACGCACGACACCTGGCAGACGCTGCTGGTCGGGCTTGCCGCCTCGATCGGCGCCGGCATTTCGATGGGCTTCACCGAAGTCGCTTCCGACGACGGCAAGCTGTCGGGCCGCGGCTCGCCGATCAAGCGCGGTCTGACCGTCGGCATCATGACGACGCTGGGCGGTCTCGGACACGCGCTCCCCTATGTCATTCCGCATTTCTGGACGGCCACCGGGGTTGCCGCGGTGGTGGTGTTCTTCGAATTGTGGGCGATCGCCTTTGTCCAGAACCGCTACATGCAGACGCCTTTCCTGCGTGCCGCCTTCCAGGTGGTGCTGGGTGGCGCCCTGGTGTTCGCGGCCGGCGTGCTGATCGGGAATGCATAGTTTTTTCCCTTCCCCCCTTGTGGGGGAAGGTGGATCGGCGCGCAGCGCCGAGACGGATGAGGGGTGTTCCAGCGGAGTGAGACGTTGGCGTTCCCTGGAACACCCC
>NZ_RZOM01001206.1:0-1714 GCF_003999175.1 Mesorhizobium sp. M7A.F.Ca.ET.027.03.2.1
GGACAGAAACAGCCCCTTGGCGAACGCCTCGATGCTGGCAAGCGAGAGATTGCGGCCGACGGTCATCGTTTGCACCAGCCCGTCGCGCTGGCGGTCCTCGGGGACCAGCACAAGCCCTCTGGAGATGCGCTGGGCAATGCTCAACCCCGAGACGTCCTCGCCTTCCAGAAGCGCGCGACCGCCCGCCATCGGCACTCGTCCGGCGACGGCCTCCAGCAATTCCGTGCGCCCGGCGCCCATTAGCCCATAGATGCAGACGATCTCGCCGGCCCTGACGTCCAGCGACAGGTGATCGACGACGGAATAGCCCGAGCCCGAAGTGTCAACGACGCTGACGTCCTCGATCGAAAGGGCGACCTCGCCGAACGCATGACCGGTCGGCGGCGAGCCGAGATCGAAATTCTCGCCGACCATGTTGCGCACGATCCACTCGAGGTCGATGTCCCTGGCTTCGGCCGTTGCCGTTATGGCGCCGTCGCGCAGGACAACGGCGTAGTCGGTGATCTGCAGTGCTTCTTCGAGGTGATGTGAAATGTAGACGATGGAGACGCCGCGGCTGGTCAGATCGCGGATCACCTTGAACAGCACCTCGACCTCGGTTGCACTGAGCGCGGAGGTCGGCTCGTCCATGATGAGGATGCGTGAATCGACCGACAGCGCCCGCGCGATCTCGACGATCTGCTGTTGACCCAGGCGCAGATCCTCGACGAGAGTCATCGGGTCGATGTCCTCTTCGAGATCGGCCATCAGCGCGCGCGCCTGGCGCGATTCTTCGGCGAAGTCGAGGCCGGTTCTGGTGCGCAGTTCGCGGCCCATGAAGATGTTGTCGCGAACGCTGAGGTTCGGCGCCAGGCTGAGTTCCTGGTGGATGATCGAGATGCCGCGATCGCGCGCGTCCGAGGATGAGGAAAAGCTGACGAGATTGCCGTCGAGCACGATGTCGCCGGATGTCGGCGTGACGACGCCGGACAGGATCTTCATCAGCGTCGACTTGCCGGCGCCGTTCTCGCCGAACAGCGTCGTGACCTTGCCGCGATGGATGTCGAAATTGACGCCCTTGAGCGCATGAACGCCGCCATACGACATGACGATGTTGCGCGCCGAAAGCACGGCGTCGCCGGTCGCGGGTCCGGTGTCTGCAGCCGCGCTCATTTGACCTCCAGCCTCACCGGAGTGACCAGCCAGCTCTTCGGGTTGACCAGCTTGAATGCGCCGACCACCGATACGGTCTTGCCGGTCAAGGTGCTGGTGTCGACCTTGGCCAGGACTTCCTTCTTCATCTCGTTGTTCAGCGCCGAACCGGCGTCCTGGTATTCGATCTGGTTGGTGAACTGGCCGAATGTGATCTTGCCGGTGGCGTCGCGAAGCTCGGTGCCGTTGATCGCCGGTCCCGTTTGCACCCGGATCATCAGCGTGTCCGGCACGCCTTCGACGGCGACCTTGTAGATGCCGGATTTTCCTTCGCCGACGACACCGGTGAACTTGACCGAGATGACCGGTCCGACGCCCGCCGGCACGCCATATTCCTTTTCCGCCGTCGCCCTGTCCTTGGCGATAGCAGCAGCCACCGTCACCGCGTCGGCGGCGCGTGCCTCGACATCGGCCTGCACCTTGGGAAACTCCGACTTGCCGTAGTCAGCGGCGGAAAACACGGCGCTGCGGACATCGCCGGCAGAGCCGATCCTGACCACCTTGGTGTCGAGCGCCATGGCGC
>NZ_RZOM01001207.1:0-1707 GCF_003999175.1 Mesorhizobium sp. M7A.F.Ca.ET.027.03.2.1
GTGTGCGATGATTGGTGATCGCCACGCGCAACCAGTGCTCGCCATGCACCGTGGTGTCCGAAAGGGCCGCAATGCCCTGTTCCTGCAGCCGCAGCATGACCTCCGTGTTGAGCGTCTTCAGAGCCTCGCCTGTCAGACCGGGCTGATAGCGGAAGCAGACGATGTTGACGGTCGGCGATGCCGCCAGCTGCAATTGTGGCGCGGCCTCGATCAAGCCGGCAAGATAGACAGCCTGGGCAATGTTCTGGTCGATCAGGCGGCCGAATTTCTCGACGCCGTGCTCCTTCAGCGCCATCCACACCTTCAGCGCGCGGAAACCGCGCGACGTCTGCAGGCCGTAGTCGTGCAGCCATTCGCCGGAAGCGAGGCCGCGCGGCGTCGATTCCAGATATTCCGGCGTCACAGCGAAGGTCCCGCGATGCGCGGCGGCATCCCTGACCAGGGCGCAGCCGACCTCAAATGGGGCGTGCAGCCATTTGTGCGGATCGAGCGCGACCGAATCCGCCCGTTCGATGCCGGCGACGCGATGCGCGTTTTCAGGCGCAATGGCGATCAGCGCGCCGATGCAGCCGTCGACATGGAACCAGAGGCCTTCCTCATGTGCCAGCTTCGCAAGCGCCTGCAAATCGTCGATCGCCCCGGTGTTGACGGTGCCGGCCGTACCGATGACGCAGGCCGGCTTGAACCCTGCTGCGCGGTCCTCAGTGATCGCCGCACGCAAGGCAGCGATATCGATGCGCAGCCCGCTATCGGTCGGGATGCGGCGCAGTGCCCGGTTGCCGAGGCCGAGTGCCTCCATCGCCTTGCGGTGGCACGAGTGTATCTGCTCCGAGCCGTAGAAGCGCAGCGGCTTCTCGATGGCAGCAACGCCATGCTCGCGCACGTCGATGCCGGCCTTGACGTTGCGCGCCACGGTCAGCCCTATGATGTTGGCCATCGAGCCGCCGCTGACCAGCGTGCCGGCGGCAGAAGCCGGAAAGCCCAGCATCTGCTTGCACCAGTTCACCACCTGGCTGTCCATCAGCCCGGCCGCGTGGTTGCCGCCGCCGAGGTTGGAGCCCTGGATGGCCGCCAGGAAATCGCCGAGCGCGCCGGTGAAGTTGCTCGACCCCATGTACCAGGACCAGAAGCGCGGATGGGTGTTGCCCATCGGATAGGACATCACCGTGCGCGAGACCTCGCCATAGACGGCGGCAAGCGGTGCCGGCGAACGCGGCAGCGGTGCCGCGAAGGCCTCTCTCACATCGGCCGGCATCTCCCGCCAGACCGGGCGGTCGCGCACATCGCGGAGATAATCGACCGCATCGTCGATGACGCGGTGCGACAGGGCCTGTACATCGGCCCAGTCCGGGGGATCGAGCGTTTCCTCGGCCACCAGGCCGAGGTTTTCTTGCATGGCGTCCATACCAGATCTCCCGTCAAGTCGCCGGGAACTGGCAGCCGGGCGTCGAGCGCGACAGGGCGGCCTCCTCGGCATCCATCTCGGCCTCGATGCCATCGAACAGCGGCGTCGACATGTAGCGCTCGCCGGTGTCGGGCAGCATGCACAGGATCACCGCCCCGGCCGGCGCCTTCTCCGCGACCTGCCGTGCCACGGCGAAGGTGGCGCCGCCGGAAATGCCGGTGAAGATGCCCTCTTTCCGCGCCAGTTCCCTGGCCCATTTGATGCCCTCGGGCCCGGCGATCGGCATCACCTCGTCATAGAGG
>NZ_RZOM01001208.1:0-1704 GCF_003999175.1 Mesorhizobium sp. M7A.F.Ca.ET.027.03.2.1
CCTCAACACCGTTTCTGCCTCACCAGACATCACCCGCCCGGCCGATCAGGGTGTGGCGCCGGCCGTAGCCCAGCGCGAACCGCCGAAGGAGGCGAGCGCCTTGTCCTTGAGCTCCCTGAACTTCGACGACGCCTCGGCCAGCCGGGCGTCCCAGGCCGGATCCGGCACCTGGCCCGCGATGGTCTTGAAATAGACCTGCATCAGGCAGGCGATGGCGAAGGGTTCAATGAACGCCGCCTTGAATGCCCAGGCGAAGACGATGGCGAGCACAAAAGCCCAGCCGGCGAGCTGGCCAGGCATCAGGAACAGAATCGCGCCGGCAGGCGCCAGCATCATCAGAAAGATGATGAACGACACGCCCCACATGATGACCGCCAGCCAGACGGCGTTCTTGACCATGACCTTGCCGTTCTGGGCATAGAGCACGACGCCCTGCCGCGCCGTCTCGAAGGGCGAGGCTGAATTGATGCGGATGTTGTAGCCGAGGATGATCTCGTCGACATAGGTCAGCGACAGGCGGATCACGGTGTTGATGAACGAGACCAGGCCGCTCAGGCCCGGTATCGGCAGGAAGGCGGCGATACCGCCAAGCAGGCCGGTGATGGCGCGGATAGCGCCCTTGACGAGTTGGTCGACGACAAAAAGGATGTTGGCCTCGGCGAAACGCTGGGTCACGACATCCCTGGCGTAGGCGATCTGGTCCTGGCCGTCGGGAATGTCGCGGCCGTCGATCAGATGGACCATGACGGCGATGTGGCCGGCCTTGACGACATAGAGGATGTATTCGCGGATCCAATACACAGCGATCGAGACGAGGCCAAACCCGACCACGCCGCCCCACAGGGCAAAGGACATGGGCCCGTCGGGATCGGTGGAGATATGGCCGACGCCATAGCCGACCGAGGCGCCGGTGCCCGTCGCCATAATGTAGGCCAGCGTGATGCCGAAATAGACGATCATGCGAAAGACGATGAACGGCCAGGTCCGCATCATGATGGACACCGACCGGCCGATCTCAAAATCCCACATGTGCCCCGAATCTCCGCCTCAGAGATGGTGGAAGAGGATGGACTCAACCCGGCGATTGTCAATTGCCGGCCCTGACGCCAAAGGGCAACGAATTCGGGCTACGGGTTTCTTCGGAGCCTTCGCCGGCGCGTAGGCTGACGGAGCATCAAACGAAAAACCCGCCTGTGCGGCGGGTCACTGGCGCAAATCAGCACCATGGACGAATATATACCTTAGCTGAGGTCACCGAGTCAAGAAAAAATTCCTATCGGGAACAGCTGCCGGCACGAAAGCTCCGGTGGGAACTTCAATTCGACTGCGGGTCCGGCTTCTTGAGCAGGCCTTCGAGCAGTTGCTTGAACGCCGTCACCACCTTCTTCGACGTCGCTTCGGGGTCGCTCGAATTGGCGATCCGTTGCGCTGCCTGGCTGCTCGCTCCGTTGATCAATCGCGAGGCCGTCTCGGGGTCGAGGCTGGAGACAACGACCCCCTCCTCCTGCAGCGCGGTCAGATGGTCGGTCATTGAAGCGATGCACGCACTGCAATTCGGCCATTGCGCTGGATCGCCCAGCACGGCCGGGCCATCCCGGAACATGATGCGCTGGATTTCCGGCTCCAGCGCCATCTCGATATAGGTCGAGCATTCGTCGACGAAATGTTGCCAACGGGTCGGCGCTCTCGACGCAACCTCATTGA
>NZ_RZOM01001209.1:0-1704 GCF_003999175.1 Mesorhizobium sp. M7A.F.Ca.ET.027.03.2.1
GACCACTTCGGCGATATCGTCGAGGAACAGGCCGGCGACAACAGCCGTCACCGGCGCGATGAGCAATGCCATGCCGAAGGCAAGCGCTATCGCGGCGATGATGCCACCCAGCCAGCCGGCCCAGGACGGTATGCCGGGCAACAGCGTCTGCAGCCACGGCAGGGCGAGCCACTCGACGAGGCTGGTCAGGCCGAACCACAAGGCGACAAGCGCCAGCAGCGTCAGACCCAATGTCTTGAGGAACACGGCCCGAAAGGGAGGCGAGAGCAGCTCGAGGGCCGCAGTGCGGGCAGCGTCGAAAATCACCGTGCTTTACCCCCAGGTCACACCAGACACCGTCGAAAAGGCGGATACTTCCGAGATAAGCAGAGCACGGCATGAGCGCAAGCAGGCCGGTTCTTTTGCTTTAACGCAGTCCCCAAGGGGAGAGCGCTATGCGCTTTTCCCGGAAAAACCGCTTCACACTTGTCCTGGAATTGCTCTACCGCGCAAATGCTGGCTTTCGAACCGGAATGGTCATGGCGGCGACCCCAGCCACGACAAACCCCATGCCCAGCCATGCCGTCGAGCCTAGGCTTTCGCCGAGGAAAAGGGCGCCGATGCCGACGCCGATCGGCACCCGCAGATAGGCCTGCGAGGTGGTGCCGACCGAACCCAACGTGTGGATGAGGCGGAAATAGATGACGAAGGCCAATGCGGTGGAAAACACCGACAGGCCGAGCAGGGCCAGAATCGATGCGGCCGAAGGCGCCAGCGTCCACGGCTGGTCGAACACCAGACTGAGGGGCACGAGGATGACGGCGCCGCACAGCATCGAACCGGCGGCAGGCAGCATCGGATCGAGACCCTTGAAGCCGCGGCCGAAAATGGCGGCCCCGGCATAGCAGATTGTTGCCGCTACGATGGCCAACTGCGCCCACAACTCGTGACCGAGACCACCCAGTGCCTGCGTGCCTATGATGAGACAGATGCCGGCAATGCCGGCGCCGACGCCAATCAGCTTCCGCACCGTGACCGGCTCGTGGCGGGTGATGAGCGCTGTCAAGAGGAAGGTGAAGATCGGCGAGGTCGCGTTCAGGATGGTGGCGAGGCCGGCATCGACCGAACGTTCCGCCGCGGCGATCAGGGTGAACGGGATGACGCTGTTGAGGCAGGCCTGGAAGGCGAAGCGGCGCCAGCTTGCCGCATCGCCCGGCATGGCGAGCCCGCGCCAGCGGAGGATGGCAAACAAGATACCACCGGCAATCAGGGTGCGGGCGGCAATGAAGGTGACCGGCGGGATGGTTTCGACGCCGATCTTGATGAAGGTGTAGGAGGCGCCCCAGAGCACCGCCAGCACGACGAGCAGCGCAAGGTCGGTGGTCATGTCGTTCTTTGCAGGCTCGTTCTTTGTCGGCATGGCTCGCCTTCAAACGGGATCGGGTGAGCCATGCTTGTAGGCGGTCCGGCGATGAAATGCTTCGGCCACGGTCGAATTGTCATAGCGCCTCGCGGCTGATGCGCCTTTTGCCTGTTCCGCCAAAGTTGCGTGTCACGCCCTAGGCAAACCGGTTTCAAATCGCTAGACCCGCGCCGGACCGGCGTGGCAAGAAGCCGGCTCGGGTTTTGGCGGAGATTTTGATGCCGGATTATGACGTGCTTTGCATCGGCAATGCCATTGTCGACATCATCGCCCAGTGCGACGAGGAATTCCTCGAGACCAAC
>NZ_RZOM01000120.1:0-9104 GCF_003999175.1 Mesorhizobium sp. M7A.F.Ca.ET.027.03.2.1
AGCCTCGTCCGTCCTGCGTTGTTGAACCCGACAACCCTTTGCTTACTATACGGTTTTTCGGTGCTTGTCGGCTGCCCCCCACGCGTGCTTACTTGTGGTTGTTTTCATTCCGGGGATACAATCATGCGTTTTCTACTTGCTGGCGTCGCCATGCTGTCGTTCGCCGCCACTGCGGCTCTGGCTGATCCAGCTTCGGACTTCAAAAGAGCCGATCAGGCGTTGAACCAAACCTTCAAGCAAATCCAGAAGCGGCTTGCGGACGATTCCGACGGCAAGGCACGGTTGGTGAAAGCGCAGAGAGCGTGGATTGCGTTCCGCAACGCCGAATGCACGTTTCAATCCAGCGGTGACGATGGTGGCTCCGCGGCGCCGATGGTTGCCGCTGCTTGTCAAGCTGAACTGACCAAGGCTCGCACCAGGCAGTTGAGGGCCTACCTGAACTGCCAGGAGGGTGACCTCTCTTGCCCGGTGCCATCAGAATGATCTGGAGTGACAAAATGCCGAATTTCAAGATGAGATATGTGCTGATCGCGCTTGTGCCGTTGGCGGTTGCTGGTTGCGTCAGCGCTGAGGATCAGCGCGCAATGGATCAGCAACAGTGCGCTTCTTACGGCTATAGGCCAGGAACCAACAGGTTTGCCGACTGCATGATGCAACAGACTTCACAACGTTCAGAAGACGAGCAGCGCTCATTGGATCGCATAGCCGCGCAAGAACAGAGAGACAAGGATCGCAAGGAAGCGCGTCGAAAGAACGACAGCTACATCGACCCAAGGCCGAGTTACGACAAGGACGGCAATCCGAATTTCGACACTCAAGGCAATTACCAAGGGTGTCACGGCGCGGGATGTTTGGTCGACAACCCAGACAATGGCGATGACGATGACCAGTAGGCCGGCTCCGCAAGGCTTGCCCCGATAGTCCGGCCTCGACCCAATCGAGAACCGTTCGCCAAGCTCAAGCACTGCATGCGGCGTTGCGCCAGGTGCAGGCTATAAGTCAACCTATGCGAACTTCTCTACCTCTGGGGAACCAGCCGGGAAATGCCGATGCAAGATCTGCTTGTCTGGTTGGATGGTGGGCGTGACAGGGATTGAACCTGTGACCCCTGCAATGTCAATGCAGTGCTTTGTCTGTTTTCATTGACTAATATACGCCAACAGAGCGTGAACAGAGCAAAAACATCCAAACATATCTGTGCCGTTTCTGTGCCAGCAGTTCGCTTGCTTCCCGTAGGGTTACCCGACCAGCAGATCATTGCAAATAGCCGGCATGTTGCGCTTCCATTAGCTTGAGCGCATATTTCGTCGGCCGGTAACCTACCGAGTACGCTGGTTAGGCGGCGACCCTGGAGGCGAACCATGCCCATGTATCTTTCCCGATTCAGCTATACGCCCGAGACCTGGGCGCGTTTGATCCAAAACCCCGAGGATCGACGTGAGGCGGCCCGTTCTTACATCGAGTCAGTGGGCGGAAAGCTGCACGGTTTCTGGTATGCCTTCGGAGAGCACGATGGCTGGAACCTGTGGGAGGCGCCAGACAACGTGTCGATGGCATCCGTCGTGCTTGCCATCGGTGCGGGGGGAGCGCTCAACTCGTACGAGACCACCGTCCTCCTAAGCGTCGAAGAGACGATGGAAGCCCTTGGGAAGGCGAAGTCGATCCGGTATCGCCCGCCGGCATCGTAGAGGGCGTCCCAGAGTCTCGCAGTCGGCAATTCCCGCCGTCTGTCGCCGATCTCTTCGCCAGATCCAAGGCCATTTAGCTTTGTCCTTGGCGGTCAACCTCTCACGCCTTCTTCGCAAACGCCCAGACCATCAGCGGGTATTCCTCGTCGTTGCTGAGATCCCGCCACAGGCCATAGGCGCGTACTGGGCCGCCGATATGGGCCCTCGCGCAGGCTTTGTTGCCCCAGCCGTGGACCTTGACGTTGGCTTCCGCGAAGCCGCCCTCGACCATCAGCTGCTTGAGGCCGGCGGGGGTCCATCTGTTGTAGTCGTGCGGCCGGGCGTGGACGCGAAACAGGAAGGGTGTCGCCACCATCGCCCAGCCGCCGGGCTTGGTCATGGCGTGGATGTTTTCCACCGCCGCGTGCGGCCGCCGCACATGTTCCAGCACCTGGTCGGCGATGACGATCGAATATTGCTCGTCTGTGCGGTCCCTGCAGATGTCGAAGCCGGGGAAATCGACCGAGCGGTAGTTGGGGCACATCGCCCGCCAGTAGCGGTTCCAGCCGGGCGATATCTCGATCACGTCGGCGGCCTTGCGGTTGCCGGCTTCGAGAAACAGCGTGAATGCCTCGATCTGGCGGATGCGCAGCCAGTTGCGGGAATCATAACCGATGAGCCGTTTTACGGCGCGTTTGCTTTGGCTTTTCAGGGCGGCAAGGCTTGTCGTCACATCGACCTCCTCCAAAACCCGCCGCGAGGAACAGTCTAGCCCAAAGAAGTGGGCAAAAAATGACATCGATATGCGCCGCTCCTCGAAGCGGCGCTGCCTGAG
Organism: Mesorhizobium sp. M7A.F.Ca.ET.027.03.2.1; assembly: GCF_003999175.1. Classification (NCBI taxonomy): domain Bacteria; kingdom Pseudomonadati; phylum Pseudomonadota; class Alphaproteobacteria; order Hyphomicrobiales; family Phyllobacteriaceae; genus Mesorhizobium; species Mesorhizobium sp. M7A.F.Ca.ET.027.03.2.1. The sequence goes on from NZ_RZOM01000120.1 coordinate 2,503, forward strand.
TTAAGACGGGGCCGGCGATAACCGCTTAGTAATCGCCGTTGTAATAGCGGTCGTCGCAAGGGGCGGTGTAGATGCGGCCACTGCGGTCCTGGTAGCGGCACATCTGTTCGCCGCGACGCTGGGGAGTGGTGGAGCTGCCGACAACCGCGCCCAGCAAGGCGCCTGCGCCCGCACCGATTAGCGTGCTTTCTGTGTTGCCGCCGATGGCCTGGCCGACGAGGGCGCCGCCGGCGCCGCCGATCAGCGCGCCGGTTCCGGCCCGCTGCTGGCCTTCAGTCTGCGCGCAGCCTGCCAGTGCTGCGGTCATGAGCACGGCGGCTATGGCTTTATGAATGTTCATTTGAGGTCTCCCTTGAGGGCTGAAATCCCTATGGATGGCCACGTGCGGTTGCATTGCGGCGGAACGGGGGCGCGAGGTCTCACGATGTAAGACATGGTTTCTCGGGCGTTGATCTGGCGCACCGTCACTCTCGCAAACCCGTGCCGACGATGCTCGCATTCGAGACAAACTGGACAGGTTTCCCTAACCAGATTGCAGTTTGCCGATCCATATCCTGCAAACCTCGATACGATGGCGTGAGGCGATGGAAAAAGCATCGGCGACCCTGAGCTCCGGACAGCGCCATGTGCGAGCCGCCCAATATGTGCGGATGTCCACTGACAAACAGACCTACTCCATTGAAAACCAGAGGGATGCGATCCGCGATTACGCGGATATTATGGGCTACGACATCGTTGCCACCTATGAAGACGTTGGCCGAAGCGGACTGAACATTGAAGGACGCCCAGCTCTGCGGCGTCTATTGTTCGAAGTTGAAAACGGGCAAGCCGACTTCGAAACGGTTGTTGTCTACGACGTCAGCCGGTGGGGGCGCTTCCAGAACATCGATGAAAGTGCCTCCTACGAATATCGATGCCAGATGGCCGGCGTGCGGATTGAGTTTTGCGCAGAGCAATTTGCGAACGATGGCAGCATCGGCTCCGATGTGCTCAAGGTCATCAAACGCAGCATGGCCGCCGAGGCGAGCCGCATGCTGTCCCAAAAGGTCTTCATCGGTCAAAGCCGAATAGTGAGGATGGGTTTCCGGGGAGGCGGATACGCAGGATACGGCTTCCGCCGCCTACTGATAGATGCATCCGGAAATCCAAAATGCATCCTAAAGCCGAGGGAGTGGAAGAGCCTAACAACGGATCGGGTAATCCTCGTGCTCGGGCCGGCAGAAGAGATTGCAATCGTCCGCTGGATATTCAAGCAGTTTGTAAAGGGTAAGCTGGAGGTCGAAATCGCAAGAGCATTGAACGAGCGCGGCGTGGTCACGGACCTGAACCGTCCGTGGACGACCGCTTCGGTGCGGGGGATTGTGACCAACGAGCAATACATTGGCAACAATGTATGGAACCGGACATCCGAGAGGCTGAAAAGCAAGAAGGTAAGAAATCCACCGAGCGAATGGATTCGCGCCGAGAATGTGTCCAAGCCGCTCGTCAGCCGAGATTTGTTCAACCGCGCGCGGGCCGTCGCAAAAGCAAGGGCTTCTCGTATAAGCAATGAGCAGATGCTGGTCGACCTTTCCAAGCTTCTGAAAAAGCGGGGATCATTGTCGGCTAAGATCATCAACGCCGACCCAGAGTGTCAGTCCAGGAGCCTGTACATACACCGCTTCGGTACCCTCCAGAAGGCCTACAGCCTGGTCGGATATGATGCCTCGCTGAATTACCGGTTTTTCGACATCAACACCCAGCTTCATCGGCGCCGGCTGGAGATCGTTGAGGAACTTGTGGCCGCAATCGGCAAGGCTGGCGGGGTTGCCCATTACGATGCCGCAGCCGCGTGTGTTCGCGTCAATCAGGAGCTTACCGTGGCAATATGGATCGCGCGCTACCGCCGCTCAACCTACGGCTATCCTCGTTGGCCATTCAGAAGGCGCCGTCAGACCGCATCCGACATTTCAGTATTGATAAGGATGAGGCCCGACAATGTCACGGTACGCGACTTCCTGATCGCGCCGGCGGGTGTTGTAAAGCGCGCCCCGCCCCAGCTTAGATCAAACAGCGGTCTGCGCCTCGATGCCTTCCTTTTCCAGTCCTTGGATCCTCTGGTTGCCCTGGCGAAGCAGGTGCCGATCGAGCCACGCTCGCTATGACTGGAACCAAGACCGATCGCATTTTGAAAAACAGCCGCCACGCAATTCATTTAATGGATTTGCACGAGCCGAAGGAGCCGCTCCACTCCTACGTTCTGCTTAGGACGTACAGGCATCAGTGCGAACGCATGCAGCACTTCATCGGCGAGTCAAACACCACGCGCCAGCACCTGGACTTGGCCATCGGAGATCTTCGCCAGTTGATGGCGCTTGATGCGTTTCGAGCGTTGCTCAAGTCGGAAGGCTTCGCGACCATACCTGAACCGCTGGCAAAAAGAATCTGGGGCAATCGAGAGAGCACACCCGACGCTCGGGACAATCAAGACCAGGCCTTGACGGCAAGCCCACAGCTTGTCGCGGGGATTTGCGTCGAGGCGATCGATCTTCTGGAAGATTGCAGCGTAAACCCGAAAATCTTTGCTCTGCTGCGAAGAGTTGTGCCCAGCCGACAGGTTGAAATCGCAAAGCTCATGATTGCGCTGGACAGGGTGAAGTTCAATTGCGCCAAGGTCTTTATTGCGCTTACGCCCCGCTCTAAACTCGCAGACCCTTCGCTTCCCCGGCAGCAGTTTTCGGGTGTGACCAGCAGCCAACTGGACGCAATGGAAACCGATTTGGCCGACCTGAGCCAGAAATTCCTAATCACTTCTGAAAGCCTCGGCTCATGGGGCTTGGAGCTTGTAGCGGTGCGGGGATACCTTAACCGGATGATGGATAGCCCCAAGATCGTGCGCTACCTCGCTCATCATTTTCCAAAGCAACTTGCGCAATTCCAAGACGTTTTGGAAACGGCTCCTAGAAGCTGAAGATGAAGCCACGAGGCTACTCATCCCTCCAGATCACGCGCTTCTCCCACCTGATCTCGATCAGGCGGCGGAACCGGATGGTTTCCAGTTCCTGCCCTACCGGGTGAAATAGCTCGGCATCCATGTAGTCCTTCTTCTTGCACGTCTCACAACGTACCTTCGCCCGCACCTGATCGATGGAGACGTTGCCGATCACCTCTCGGAGTTCCAGGGGCTTGTAGAAGCGCTTGATATTGCAATACCCGCATCGGATGCGCGCTACCTGCCCCGCATTGTGGGCATGCATCAACGTCCATGGGACGCCCTTCGGCCACTTTTCGGGTTGTTCAGGCATTCTCTGAAATGAGGAACATATTCCTGTCTAGTCAAGAGGGATTGACTCTCACGTTCTCATTTTGTTCACTGCTTGGCAGGATAGCCACAGGAGGCATGCATGGACGTGATCATGCGGGCTCGGGGCGCGTCACCCGAGGGAGGAAATGCACCGGGGTATAGAGGCAGCGAAGACCGTACTCGACCGTGCTGGAGTGACGGCCGAGCAAGCCGCCGACGGCGCGTTTGCCGTTGAAGGCTGGGACGAGATGGGCTTCCCTTCGGACGAGGAGCCCTCGGAAGTGGAGTATGCCGCTGCCGATGTCTGGTACGAAGCCAACAAGGCAGCGCTTCAGGCATGCTGCGAGGGTTGGCCCGAGGAAAAAAGGCTGAGAGCGTTTGGTTTGGAGTTGCTGACGAACCCAGAAGTGCAGCTCGCCGACCGTGACACCGCTTTGGCAAAGCTTCGCGCTCTTACCGAAGAGGAAGACGGCAGAGGCGAATTTGTGAATTCTGACATAGGGATGCTGGCTGATGCGCTCGCCGTCGATCTCGACAACCCCCGAGATTTGATTGCAGCTCTGACGATTGCCTTCACAACCCTGGAGCTTTCGGGCTTCCACCCTGACGAACCGATCGAGCCTAAGCGCCAGGCCGTCTACAACGCCATCGACGCCCTTGAAGCTGCGACTGAGATGCCCACATCGCATTGAGGCAAAGGAGCAAGGCATGTGCGGCCGCTTCACCAGATATCTATCCTGGTCGGAAATCCATCGGCTCTACCGACTGACGGCGCCGGCTGAAATAGGCCGTAACGATGCCCCTCGCTATAACATCGCGCCGACCGAGGAAGTCCCGTTCGTCACTGCCGGTGAAGACGGCAATCACAAGCTCCGCGAGGGCCGCTGGTGGCTCGTGCCGTTCTGGGCGAAAGAGATGCCCAAGGCGGCAATGTTCAACGCCAGGATCGAAGGCGTAGATACAGCCCCGGCATTCCGCGATGCATTTAAGTCGAAGCGCTGTCTGATTCCCGCCGACGGCTTCTACGAATGGACCATCTCGCCAGCCGACGGCAAGAAAGACCCTTGGCATATCTACTTGCCCGGCCACGCGCCGTTCTCGTTTGCCGGCTTGTGGGCCTACAACTCCAACCTTGACATCACCAGTTGCACCATCATAACGCAGCCGGCCGGCGAGCCGATGAAGAATCTGCACGATCGGCAGCCGGTCATCCTCGACCAAGCCTACTATGACGCGTGGCTGGATCCGGCGACGCCTAAGGACGATTTGAAAGATATCCTCAGCCACGACATCGACGGACAACTGCAGTTCAATCGCGTCGGCCGCGGCGTCAACTCGACCCTCGTTAACAAGCAGCCGAACGACCACCCCGCCTTGGTCGGGCCGATCAATCCGCTATGAGTGACGAACCCGCCAGACTAGCCGAAGGCATGGAAGCTCCGCTGCGCGAACCCCACCGAATTGAGAACCACGCGTGCGAGCACGCTGGATGCGGCCACCGGGCGCCGTTCGGCTTTGCGCGACCGAAGGGGCCGTCATATTGGTTCTGCCGCGAGCACCGGGCCGACGGCGATCAGTATCTCTTTGGAGGGAGGCACCAGTGACCCGCTCGACCTTCGCTGATGAATTGCAGCAGGCTTCCGACCGCATCGCGGACGTACCGCGCGCTGATCTTCAAATCATCCTTCGACGCGCCGCGCTGATAATTCGAAACACCGGCGGCATCGATCTTGATCCTGGCGTTCAGGATACGCTGTCCGACATCGCAGTAGAATTGGGGTTGGCGAAATCGGATCTGATCAAGACCATCATTGGCGATTGGCTCATTGCCAATGCCTATCTCCCGGTGCCGCGTCTGTTCGATGAGGAAAGCGAGATCGAGGGCTCTGCCTAATTCCCTGCATCCGACCATTGAGAGTTGTCTACCCAGGTTGGCCGGCACGGATTACGAATTCGGGGTGACAGGACCGCGCCAGCCAGTGCCGGGCACAAGGGTGGGCCTAACGACCAGCCCTGTCACGCTACCGGCATGATAGGAATCCATCAATTAAGCCTGATGGTCTAGGTAGTCCGTCGGCCATTCCGCGCGTCGTTGCGTCGGGCCATCATGGCTTCGCCTCACGGATCGCCCGCAGTGTCGCATGGCGCAGCTTGTCCTCGCGCTTAAGGGTCTTCACGCGTCCGACAAGGCCAGGTTTGATCCATTCGGCGTCGGGCTTGTCGGCGCCCTTGGGTGGCGCGCCTTTCCCTTCCTGCACCTTGGCGTAGAGGCGTTCTCGCATGGCTTTGGTCAGGGCGATGTTTGCCGATCCGACATAGCGGCGTTCCGCATCCCGGGTTACCATCAAAGCGAGTGGAGCCGAACCGGGTTTGCGCTGCACGCCTGCAACCTCAAAGTCGACTTCCTCATAGCATTTCGTTTTCACCCACGCTTCGGTGTCGCCTGACCGATAGACGCTCTCTTCCCGCTTCGACACCATGCCCTCTAGACCCATGCGATCAACCGCGGCGTAGAAGTCGGCCCCGCCGCCATGCACATGGTGACTGTATTGGATCACGCCTTTGGCAGGCCCAACGAGTTCGAGCAGCTTGGCGCGCCGGTCCAGCAGCGGTTCCGGGCGCAAGTTGATCCCATTCAGATGCAGCAGATCGAAGGCGACGAAGATGATCCGATCCGGCGCCCATCGCATCGCGGACCGCAGCGAATGGAAATCCGACACGCCCTTCTCATTGAGGACGATTGCCTCGCCGTCGATGACTGCAGACGTGGCCGGTAGGGTTACCGCAGCCTCGACAATCATCTTGTACGTGGACGACCAGTCGTAGCCTCTCCGGGTGATCGTTCGGGCAGTGCCGTTCTCGATAATGACTTGAGTCCGATAGCCGTCATATTTGATTTCGTGAATCCAGTTGTCCCCTGTCGGCGGTACCTCGACAAGCGCGGGGAACATTGGCCGGATGAACTTCAACATACGCGAACTCGGACTGACCGAATTTAAATTAGAATAAGCTAAAATGGTTGCAAAAGAACGCGCCAGACGCCTGATCTTGATCCAGCCGTATGCGATCGCTGGAGCGTCACCCGGCCGGCGTCAGGGAACGTTTCCGCCCTCCCGGTGTTTCAATCTCATGACAAACATCACGAAACGCCAGGGAATCGCTATGGCGGCCGAAGTCGCCGGTGCCAAGCAGCGCCTGGAACGGGCCGAGCTCGCGATTCAGCGCTCGAAAGAGATGGTGGCTCAAAACATTGAGCGTTCCGGCAGGATACGGCGTTTGGTCGAGGCCGCCATACAAGATCGATAGACTCCCGAGCAAC
>NZ_RZOM01001210.1:0-1704 GCF_003999175.1 Mesorhizobium sp. M7A.F.Ca.ET.027.03.2.1
GTGTCTACGTGCAGGCGATCAGCGCCTACGCGCCGCATCCGAATGCAGCCAAGCTCTGGCTCGAATACCTCTACTCGGACGAAGGCCAGATCGGCTGGCTGAAAGGCTATTGCCACCCGATCCGCTTCAACGATCTCGCCAAGAACGGCAAGATCCCGGCTGACATCCTGGCCAAGCTGCCGCCGGCCGAAGCCTATGCGTCCGCCGTATTCCCGACACTCGAGGAGCAGGGCAAGTCCAAGGAAGCCATCACCAAGAACTGGGATGCCGTCGTCGGCGCCAACGTGAAGTAACTCACACCATGCCGGGCGGCTTCGCGGCCGCCCGGTCCTTCTCTCGAAGACGGTAGCCGGCGCATGACCGATATCTCATTGTCCGACCACGCTGTTACCGGGAAGACTGCGCCTCCCGCCGAAGCACGCAGCATGCGGCTGCCGACACAATGGCTTGGTGTCGCGCCTTTCTTCATCTTCGCCATCATGTTCCTCATCCTGCCCACGCTCTATCTGATGCTGGGTGCATTCCAGAACGATGCCGGCGAATTCACGCTCGAGAACATCGCAGCGCTGGCGCAACCGTCCATCGTTGCCGCCTACTGGATTTCGATCAAGATCAGTCTTGCGTCATCGCTGATTGGCGCATTTGCGGGCCTGGCGATTGCCATCGCCATCGTGCGCGGTGGCCTGCCGGACTGGATACGTTCGGCGACACTGACCTTTTCCGGCGTGGCCTCCAATTTTGCCGGCGTGCCGCTGGCCTTTGCCTTCCTCGCCACGCTCGGCCGCCTCGGCCTTGCGACGGTGATCCTGAACACCGTGTTCGGCCTTAACATCTACGCGCACGGCTTCAACATCCTGTCATTCTGGGGCCTGACACTGACCTATGTCTATTTCCAGATACCGCTGATGGTGGTGATCATCGTGCCGGCCATCGACGGGCTGAAGAAGGAATGGGGCGAGGCTGCCGCGACGCTGGGCGCGACCATGTCCCAGTACTGGCGCATGGTGGTCATTCCGGTGATCTGGCCGAGTTTCCTCGGCACCGTGATCCTGTTGTTCGCCAACGCCTTCGGCGCCATCGCCACCGCCTATGCGCTGACCGGCTCGTCGCTCAACATCGTGCCGATTTTGCTCTATGCACAGATCCGTGGAGATGTGCTGCACAATGCCCATCTCGGTTATGCCATCGCCTTCGGCATGATCGTCATCACAGGTCTTGCCAATGTGTTCTACATCTGGTTCCGGACCCGTTCCGAGAGGTGGCTGAAATGAAGTCGGGAAAGTTCTGGGCCTGGCTCGTCTTTGCTCTTGGCGCGGCCTACTTTTTCATCCCGCTGATCGCGACCGTGGAGTTCTCGATGCGCATGCGGCGCGGGGAGTACTCCTTCGACGCCTACAAGGTCGTGTTGGGCGATGCCCGCTTCCAGGCCACCTTCGGCTATTCGGTACTGGCCGCCGTTTTCACCATCATTCTCGGCGTGCTGATCGTGGTGCCCGCCGCTTATTGGATTCGGCTTCGGCTGCCGCAATTGCGGCCGATCGTCGAATTCATTACCCTGCTGCCGCTGGTCATTCCGGCCATCGTCATCGTCTTCGGCTACATCAGAATGTACGGGTCGAATTCGCCGCTGCCGTTCCTGGCGACCGATACAGGCACCAATGCCTTGCTGGTCATCGGCTATGCAACACTGGCGCTGCCGTACAT
>NZ_RZOM01001211.1:0-1700 GCF_003999175.1 Mesorhizobium sp. M7A.F.Ca.ET.027.03.2.1
CTGTAGCACCGACACCCACGCCGCCCCAGCCCGCCCCGGCTGCAACGCCACAGCAGAAGGCGGAGCCCAGCAAGCCTGACGAGAAGCCAGCCACCGCTGCGCCGGACGAAAAGCCCGCGCAAAGCGAGGAGAAGCAGGCGACCGAGGAAACCGACAAACAGCAGCCGGACAAACAGGAACCCGCACCGCAACCCGCCGAAAAGCAAGCCGTCGTGACGCCAAAGCCATTGGCGGCTGAGATCGGCGACAAGCCGGCGCCTCCAGCCTCGACTGGAAAGGCAAAGCCCAAAGCCAAACCTGCCAAGACAATGACGTTCAAGCCCGCAAGAGCTTTCAAAGCGCCGATCGGGAATGCTGGAAGGTCAAATCCCACCAACGACGACGTTGCAGGATCACCGATCTATTCCGGCCTTCCGGGCGTCAGAAAACTTTACTCGCAAGGGGCAACCGGCAATGCGTTCGCTACAAGCTCCATGGAGAATGTTCCGCGCGGTCAACGCGTGGCCACCCTTTGCGGCAACGTTCTGAGCCGGGAACTGTAAACTGCCGACTATACGGTCAAATGGGTGCCAACCATTACGCTGGACAAAGGCAATGTTCTCAATCCTCCGCAGGCCGCCTTCAGCACCAGAAACGCCTGGTACAACCTAAATTTCCGATGCGAAGTCGACGCCGATGCGACGAGGGTCCTGTCCTTCAACTTCCGTGTGGGCTCATTGGTACCGCCTGGCGAATGGCCCAGCCGTGGATTCACAAAGTATCGTCTAAACTAGGCCGGCACACCAAACCTAGCCAATTGCCGGCTAACTTCTTGCCAGTCGGCGCAGACGAAATCGGCACCGGCAGCTGTCAGCCGCGCGGCGTGCTCGGCATAGGCATGGCCGCCACCGGTGTAGCCGATCGCCGTCATGCCTGCGGCGACCGCGCCCTGAATGCCGAAGGGCGAGTCCTCGATGACGATGCAGTCGGCCGCATTGGCGTCCATCCTGGTGGCGGCGAACTGGCTGATCCCAGGTCATGATGGGCCGGATCGTGGGCCGCCGCTTGTTGCGTCGCCCAGCACCTTGGTCGGGCTACCGCAGGGTATAATGATCCAAATCGACAAGCTGTCAGAGGCTAGATTGCGCAAATCCAATGCCTATGCTTGAAGCCGCCGCTATTTCATTCCACATCGGTCAGGATGAAGAGCGAGACAGGAGAACGGCGGCATCTGTTGTGGGCTTTGCCCGCATCGCTGATCCTGCATGCGCTCATCGCTGCGTTCCTGGTCTACAAATTCCCGGCGCCTCCCCAACAGCCGCAGCAGGAACAGGCGGTAAACGTCGCACTCGTGCCTGCGCCCGATCAGCCAAAGCCGAGACCCGCGCCGGCGCCGCCCCCAAAGGAGCCCAAGGCCGAAAAGCCGCAGGAAACGAAGGTTGAAAAACCGCCCGAGCAGAAAGTCGAAAAACCACGTCCGCCGGAAAAGCGACCTCAGAAGCCCTCGCCAGTTGAGGTTTTGAAGCCTGTTTTTCAGTTCGGCGACAAGGATACCGGCCCCAGGAAATCCCTGGATGGGGGCAGCGCTCTAGACAACTCGCCGTCACCGGCCAAGGATGATTCGAAGCCGCCTGTCGTGCCGAAGCAGGCGGAGAACCAATCCGCCACTCCGGTAGACTCCGAGGGCCGGCCAGATTCAACCAAGGCCGACGAGAAGCCGG
>NZ_RZOM01001212.1:0-1695 GCF_003999175.1 Mesorhizobium sp. M7A.F.Ca.ET.027.03.2.1
CAGCAGACCTTGCTCGAACCGACATCCAGCACCGTCAGGGTGCCGGACCGGCGCGACGCGGCATCGCCAGGACCGCCAAGCCAGCTCATATCTTCGTCTCCGGCTTCCGCTTCAGGCTCTTGGGTTTCTCGTTGAGGGCGGCTTCGCGCTGCGTCGCCGCTTCCGCCGTCAACTGCACGACCAGCCGGTCCGTCAGGCGCATGTCGACGGCGGCGATGTCGCGCGACAGCAAGCCATTGTCATGATCCATCTTGACGAGTTCGGCGAGCGCCTGTTCCTCGTCATCCTCGGGAAGCTTGATGGTGATGCCATTGTCCAGCTTCAGGTCCCAGCGCCGCTCGCCGACGCGGACATAACCTTTGATCCGGCTCGCGAGTTCGGGATATTTTTCGACCTTGGCCAGGAAATCGGGCGCGCTCGCCGGCGCGCCGGTGCCGATCAGCAGCGGCAGGAGCACCTGCTTGCCGCCCGAGAACGGCGCGATTATGGCGCCATTCCTCTCGATGACCGAAAGCGCGTCACCCTGCTGCCAGAGCGCGAAAGCCTCACGCTCCTCGACGCGCACTTCCAGAGTATGCGGGTAGACCTTGCGGACGGCCGCAACCTCGATCCACGGCAATGTCGCAATTCGTTCCCGCGCGGCCTCGGCATTAAAGCCGATCAGCGACGTCCAACCGTCGAGCTCAAGCCTGTCGAGTATGTCGATTTCCGAGGTCTGGCGATTGCCGACCACCTTAACCTGATCAACGGCAAATCCGGTACGGGCGGTGATGCTCTGCACGATACCCTCGACATGACCGCCGAGATAGGCGCCATAGGCACTGCTCGAGAAAATCAGCACGGCCGACATCATGGCCGCGGAAAAGCGCGGCGCCTGGAATTCCCCGACGCCCAGGCGCGCCAGAATGCGCACCGGGCGGCGCAGCATGCGCGGCAGCACGAAATGGCCCGACGACAATGGCAGGCCGAACAGCGCCGGCCCCGCCGCGCCCCTCTCCCAACCTTGTCTCCATTTCAACGCAGGCACGAAGCGTCCTCCACCATCCAACTCAACAAATCGCCAAACGAGTGCCCAGCCTGGGCGGCGATTTCAGGCACCAAGGACGTCGGCGTCATACCCGGCTGGGTGTTGACCTCGAGCCAGACAATCTCGCCGTTTTCGGAATGACGATCGTCATAACGGAAGTCCGAACGGGAAACGCCGCGACAGCCGATCGCTTGGTGAGCCTTGAGCGCCAGTGTTTGTATTTTTTGGTAAATATTCGGTGAAACTTTTGCGGGGCATTCGTGCTTTGATCCCCCGGCGACATATTTTGAATCATAGTCATAGAAGGAATGGCCGGTCGGGATGATCTCGCAGACCCCCAGCGCCACATCGCCCATCACCGCGCAGGTCAGCTCCCTGCCGTGGATGTAGCGCTCAACCATGACGGTATCGCCATATTTCCACTCGGACGAGCCGATCACCTGCGGCGGATGCGACTGGCCCTCATGCACGATGACGACACCGAAGCTCGAACCCTCATTGACCGGCTTGACCACATAGGGCGGCTTCATCGGATGCTTGCTCTGGATGGCGAAGCGGCTGGCGACCTTCGATTCGGCGACCACGATGCCGACCGACTTGGCAACCCGCTTGGCCTGCTCCTTGTTCATGGCCAGAGCCGAGGCGAGCACGCCGGAATGGGTGTAGGG
>NZ_RZOM01001213.1:0-1693 GCF_003999175.1 Mesorhizobium sp. M7A.F.Ca.ET.027.03.2.1
ATGGACATGCCGGCCGATTTTGAGCCGACGCAGCATGCCTATGTCAGCGAACAGCTTGCCTTCCTGCATATATCCGACGACCTGCCGAGACATCTGAAAACAAGCGTCAAAAGACCAGACGGAACAGTCCCATGAAATTCACCCTCTCCTGGCTCAAGGACCACCTAGAGACCGACGCCACGCTTGACGAGATCGTCGAGCGACTGACCTCGATCGGCCTCGAAGTCGAGCATGTCGACGACAAGTCGAGCCTGAAACCCTTCGTCATAGCCAGGGTGTTGACGGCGGTGCAGCACCCCGATGCCGACCGGCTGCGCGTGCTGACTGTCGATACGGGCAACGGCAAACCACCCGTGCAGGTCGTCTGCGGCGCGCCCAATGCGCGGGCCGGCCTGATCGGCGCCTTTGCCGCGCCCGGCACCTATGTGCCCGGCATCGACGTGACGCTGACGGTCGGCAAGATCAGGGGCGTCGAAAGCCACGGCATGATGTGTTCCGAGCGCGAACTGGAACTGTCCGACGAACACCACGGCATCATCGACCTGCCCGAGGATGCGCCGGTCGGCACCAGCTTCGCCGCCTATGCGCATATCGACGATCCGGTCATCGAGATCAATTTGACGCCGAACCGGCCGGATGCGACCAGCGTCTACGGCATCGCCAGGGATCTGGCGGCGAGCGGGCTTGGCCGCCTCGTCGGCGGCGCCATCATGTCGCATGTCGGCAACGGCATGTGTCCGGTCAAGGTAACGATCGAAGCGCCGGAGCTTTGCCCCGGCTTCGCACTCAACCTGGTCAAGGGCGTCAAGAATGGGCCGTCGCCAAAATGGCTGCAGCAGCGGCTGATCGCCATTGGGCTGAGACCGATCAGCGCGCTGGTCGACATCACCAATTACGTCACCTTCGACCGCGGCCGCCCGCTGCATGTGTTCGACGCCAGCAAGGTTGCCGGCAATCTCGTCGTGCGCCGCGCGCGCGATGGCGAAAAGGTGCAGGCGCTCGACGGCCGCGAATACACGCTGACGCCGGAAATGTGCGTCATCGCGGATGACAACGGCGTCGAGTCCATCGCCGGCATCATGGGCGGCGAGCATTCGGGCTGCGACGAGAACACATCAGATGTGCTGATCGAATCCGCCCTTTGGGATCCGATCACCACGGCGCGCACCGGCCGCACGCTCGCCATCATCACCGACGCGCGCTACCGCTTCGAGCGCGGCGTGGACCCCGAATTCATGGTTCCCGGCGTCGAGCTGGCAACGAAACTGGTGCTCGATTTCTGCGGCGGCACGCCGACCGAAATGGAAGTCGTCGGCTACGCCGGCCACAAGTCGAAGATCGTTTCCTTCCCGCTTTCGGAAGTGAAGCGGCTGACCGGCATCGAGGTTCCCAGGGCGGAAAGCCTCGACATCCTGTCGCGCCTCGGCTTCAAGCCGGAGGGCTCGGGCGATGTCGTCGATGTCGCCGTGCCGTCCTGGCGCCCCGACGTCGATGGCAAGGCAGACCTGGTCGAGGAGGTCATGCGCATCCACGGTGTCGACAACATAGCACCGCAGCCGCTCGGTGCGCATGACGCGGTCAACGCAAGGATCCTCACCACGCTGCAGGTCCGTACCCGTACCGCCAAGCGCGCGCTTGGCGGTACGGGTACGGACCTGCAGCGTGGTGAGGATCCTTGCGTTGACCGCGTCAT
>NZ_RZOM01001214.1:0-1689 GCF_003999175.1 Mesorhizobium sp. M7A.F.Ca.ET.027.03.2.1
GTGCTTATCCTGGAGACGGCCGAACCGCCTCCCCGCGCGATCGTTGAGAAAGTGGGCAAGGCAACTGGACTGGCGGCGGAAAAGCTCACCTTCCTCTATGCGCCGACACAAAGTCTTGCCGGCGGCGTGCAGATCGTTGCGCGCGCGCTCGAGGTTGCTCTGCACAAGATCAACGATCTCAAATTCCCGCTGGAGAACGTTGTCGATGGCATCGGAACGGCTCCGATCCCCGCCCCCCATCCGGATTTCCTGACCGCCATGGGCCGAACCAACGATGCCATCATCTATGGCGGCAGCGTGCAGCTCTTCGTGAAAGGATCGGCGAAAGAAGCTGGCAAACTCGCGGAAAAACTCCCAAGCAGCGCCTCACGGGACTATGGCCAACCCTTCGCCGAGATCTTCACGCGGTTCAAGGGCGATTTCTATGCCATCGACCCGCTGCTGTTCAGCCCGGCCGAAGTGATCGTGACAGCGATCGAAACCGGCGATACGTTTCGCGCCGGTCGGCGTGATCTGAAAATGCTCGAACGAAGTCTCGGCTAGAGCATGGCGGTGCCAAGGGATTCGGCCGTCATTCGCCTGCCCGACGACTGCATTTCGTGCAGCCCCGACGCGGCCATGGGGGCGCGGGATCGCTCGCGCCTCCGAGGTTCCCGTACCCGAGAGGCCACATGATCCCTCGTATCCTGATCGTCAGCGACAAAGTGGACACTGGCTCGAACGGCCTGGCGGCAGGGCTTGGTCGGCGAGGCGCCGCCGTTGCAGCCGTGCCGCTGGCGGCGATCGCATTCGACACCAGCAGCCCGAGCGGGCTTTCGATCCCTGGCTTCGGCGGCACGCTGCCCGACGCCGTGGTCGTCCGTTCGATCGCCGCCGGATCGTTCGAAGCGATTACCCGGCGCCTCGGCGTGCTGCACGCGTTAAGCAGACTGTCGGTTCCCGTGTGGAATTCCGCGCAGGCGATCGAGCACTGCGTCGACAAGTCGATGACGACATTCCTCTTGAAAAATGCCGGCCTCCCCACGCCACCCACCTTTGCCGTGGAAGGACTTGCTGCCGCCGCGGCGATCGCGGCGCAAGAGCTTCCGCGGGGACCGCTGGTGCTGAAACCATTGTTCGGGGCGCAAGGCCGCGGGATAAAGCTGATCCGCACGCTCTCGGACCTGCCGGCCGCAGACGAAGTAAACAACGTCTACTACCTTCAGCAATATGTGTCGCGTGCCGGTCCGCCTTTCCGGGATTTTCGCGTCTTTGTCTGCGCCGGCGAGACCGTGGCGATGATGAGCCGCATCAGCGACGACTGGATCACGAACGTCAACCGGGGCGGCGTGCCGGAACAGGTTTCCGATCATGGCAAGGCGGAACTGGCCTCGCTGGCTGTCGCTGCGTCAGCCGCGGTCGGCGCGGATTTTGCCGGCGTGGACATCGTACGGGCTGACGACGGCAATCTGTTCATACTCGAAGTGAACAGCATGCCCGCCTGGTCGGGATTGCAATCGGTGGTCGCCGTGAATATCGCCGAGGCAATCGCCGATGCCTTGCTGAAACTCCTGGCCGACCGTGCCGAAGCGGCCGCCGCGCCGCGGCCCTACCGTTTTGCCGCGCCTGCGAATTCGTGAGGGCCGGTAGGATGGCGCTGCCGCGTGAACGCCTCCGGGCCAGTTACAAGGATGCCTGCAGGATGGAGAT
>NZ_RZOM01001215.1:0-1688 GCF_003999175.1 Mesorhizobium sp. M7A.F.Ca.ET.027.03.2.1
TCTCTGGTTCTTCATCGCCCGCTATTCACCCGCCGACCGCATCTCGGCCGGCGGCGGCGCGCAAGAAGAGGGCGAGGACATCGAGGTTCTGGAAATGCCGCTCGACGAGGCACTGGCCGGCATCGCCGACGGCCGCATCATCGACGCCAAGACCATTATCCTGATCCAGCATCTGAAGCTCAACCCGATCGCCGCCTGAACGGCGCCGGTCCTCCTTAGCCAAGGCTTCGGGAGGACACTCCTTCATCTATTCGGGTGGCCCGCCACCCGAAGCTCGAAGGGTGGTGCGGATGAAGGGACTCGAACCCCCACGCCTTTCGGCACTGGAACCTAAATCCAGGGCGTCTACCAGTTCCGCCACATCCGCATGGACCGGCAATCCCATGTGGCCATCATTCTGTCAATGTCGGAGACAAGATGTAGAGGTCAGGGACAAGATGTGGTCAGGTCCAAATGCTGGTTATTCGCCGGGATGCGAAGACTGTTGAAAATTGGCCTCGCCTGTGACAAAAGGCGTGTCAAATGTGACGGGACGCGACGATCCGCTTCTGCAGAATGTGATAAGAAGTAGGAAAAACAAGAACTTATTCACATTTTGGAACGCAGTTTGGGAGAGTTTGAGCCGGGTTTTCGGTCAAATCGCCAGGTTCCGTACCAAAAGCCATTCCCGGCAAGAATATACCGGCAGGCTGTGAACGGCAGAGGCCGTGGCAGTCTCATTGGTGAAAACAAAGGTTTTACGATGCAGGTCACCGAAACGCTCAACTCCGGTCTCAAGCGAGAGATCAAGATCACCGTGCCGGCCGGTGACATGGAAGCCAAGCTGATGGCGCGGCTTTCGGATGCCCGCAACAAGGTCCGCATCAACGGCTTCCGCCCGGGCAAGGTGCCGGTGCAACACCTGCGCAAGGTCTACGGCAAGTCGTTCATGGCCGAAGTGGTCAACGAAATCCTCAACGATTCGACCCGTTCGATCATTACCGGGCGTGGTGAAAAGGCTGCCATGCAGCCCGAAGTCATCATGACCGAGGACGAGAAGGAAGCCGAGAAGATCCTGGCCGGCGGCGCCGACTTCGAATTCCGCCTCAACTACGAGATCATCCCGGCAATCGAGATCAAGGACTTTTCCGACATCAAGGTGACACGCCAGGTGTTCGACGTGCCTGATGCCGAGATCGACGAGCAGGTCCAGCGTGTTGCCGAATCGGCGCGCAGCTACGAGCCGAAGACCGGCAAGGCCGCCAATGGCGACCGCGTCACCATCGACTATGTCGGCAAGATCGACGGCGAAGCCTTCAATGGCGGCGCGGGCACCGATCAGCCGCTGGTGTTGGGTTCGAAGGAATTCATCCCCGGCTTCGAGGATCAGCTGGTCGGCGCCAAGGCCGGTGACGAAAAGCAGGTCACCGTGACTTTCCCGGAGAACTACCAGGCCGCGCATCTTGCCGGCAAGGAAGCGACCTTCGACGTCACCGTCAAGGAAGTGTCCCAGCCCGGCGCGCTGGAAATCAACGACGAGACCGCCAAGAACCTCGGCCTGGAGTCGCTGGAGCGCTTGCGCGACGTCGTACGCGGCCAGATCGAGAACCAGTTCGGCGCCATGACGCGCCAGAAGGTCAAGCGCCAGCTGCTCGACCAGCTCGACGCGGTTTATTCGTTCGAGGCGCCGTCGAAGCTCGTCGACGCCG
>NZ_RZOM01001216.1:0-1686 GCF_003999175.1 Mesorhizobium sp. M7A.F.Ca.ET.027.03.2.1
GCTTGGCAGCGACCGCTTTCGCAGCGGCGGCCGGTTTAGCCGGCGCGGGCTTTGTGGCGGCGGATTTGGCCGGCGCGGGGGTCGACATCAGGGCCGCCGGCGCCTGGCTTGCCGGCTTTGCCGCGCTGCTTCCGGCGGCAGGTGCGGCCGACGCTTCACGCAGCCGGCGCTCGAGGTCGGCGCGGGTCTTGCCGCATGCATCGAGTTCGCCGGTCAGGCGGTCGCCGTCGGTGCGCAGCCTGTCGCGTTCGCTGCGTGTACGGTCGAGGTCGCCGCGCAAGCTGTCGAGTTCACCGCGCAGGCGCCCCCAAAGGAACCAGCCGACCAACACGCCTATCAGGAACGCCAGGACCACGTAGAAAAAAGTGCCCATTGTCTCTCTCCAGTCAGATCCGTCTGCCGTGGGTCATGACCTTCGGCGAAGGACTACTCTTGGTGGTTCCGCGGTAAGCAGAACAGCCGGCTTCGGTTCGAGCTGCGGCGATCGGCTTTGCTTGCCCATGGCCAACGGCCGTTGTCGCGTTCGCCTGAGCGACACGGCCGGCTGAGATTTCTCCTCGCCGATCCGCATGCGCTCCGGCTGAGCTTGGAGCGAAGGCTATCATAGAGCTTGTGGAAAGCTATCGGAAAACTTCGGTGGAGAGTACTTCAAGAACAGATATTTAGGGTGATAGTAGATCTGTCCCAACATGCATTCCGGCTAAACTGTTAGAGCGATGCCTGAGGGACGCGTTTCAAGCGTCGAGCGCTTCCAGCTCGTCGATCAGGCCGCTGATGACGCCAAGTCCGATCTGCCAGAAGGCGGGATCGGTGGCGTCGAGCCCGAAGGGCGCCAGAAGCTCGGAATGATGTTTGGTGCCGCCGGCGCGCAGCATTTCGAAATACTTGTCCTGAAAGCCGCGCTCGGCGTTCTGGTAGACCGCGTAGAGCGAGTTCACCAGACAGTCGCCGAAAGCATAGGCATAGACATAGAAGGGCGAATGGATGAAGTGCGGGATGTAGGTCCAGAACACCTCGTAGCCTTCGCGCAGCTTGATCGCGGGACCCAGACTTTCGGCCTGCACTTCGAGCCAGAACTGGCCGAGCCTGTCGGAGGTCAGCTCGCCGTTCTTGCGTTCGGCATGCACCTTGCGCTCGAATTCGTAGAAGGCGATCTGGCGCACGACCGTGTTGATCATGTCCTCGACCTTCTGGGCGAGCATGGCCTTGCGCTCGCGCCGGTCGGTGGTCTGGTCGAGCAGCGAGCGGAAGGTCAGCATCTCGCCGAAGACCGATGCCGTCTCGGCCAGCGTCAGCGGCGTCGAGGCCATCAGTGCGCCCTGGCCGCCGGCCAGCACCTGATGCACCCCATGGCCAAGCTCGTGCGCCAGCGTCATCACATCGCGCGGCTTGCCCATGTAGTTGAGCAGGACATAGGGATGCGCCGACGGCACGGTCGGATGCGCGAAGGCGCCAGGCGACTTGCCGGGCCGCACCGGCGCGTCGATCCAGTTGCGGTCGAAGAAGGTTCGCGCGATCTCGGCCATGTCGGGCGAAAAGCGCTGATAGGCGGACAGCACGGTGTTCCTGGCCTCGTCCCAGCCGATGATCGCCTGGGGCGTATCCGGCAACGGCGCGTTGCGGTCCCAGTGGTTCATCACCTCCATGCCGAGCCAGCGTGCCTTCATCGCGTAATAGCGGTGCGAC
>NZ_RZOM01001217.1:0-1683 GCF_003999175.1 Mesorhizobium sp. M7A.F.Ca.ET.027.03.2.1
GCCATATGCGACATCCGATCTCTCCCCTTGAGGGGGAGATGTCCGGCAGGACAGACGGGGGCGCCAAGGAACTCAGCATATCCGAACTCGCGTCTGGCATAGAATTCGCCCCCTCTCCGTCTCGGGCTTTGCCCGAGCCACCTCTCCCCCGCTTTGCGGGGGCGAGGAACCCATGCCCGAGTGAGGTTTGAGTTGCTGTTCAAACAATCCTTGCTGGACAAGATCGCGCGCAATGAAGTGACGCTCGCGTTTCGCCGCTGGAAGCGGCCGACCGTCAAGGCCGGCGGGCGGGTCAGAACGGCGTCAGGTGCGGTTAGGATCGGGGACATCTCGATCGCGAGCGGCTCCGGATTGACGGAGAAAGACGCGACCGCAGCCGGCTTTCCGTCCCGAGGAGCCCTTCAGGAGATGCTTGGCCCCGATGACGGTACCCCGGTCTATCGCATCGAGCTCAAAGGCATCGAGCCCGACGAACGCGTTGGCCTGCGCGGCGACGCCGTGCTTTCCAATGAGGACTGGCATGCCTTGACCCAGCGTTTTGCGCGCTGGGACAAAACGGCACCCGGCTACTTCCCGTCGATCCTGCAGGCGATCGGCGCCCATCCGGAATTGCCGGCTGCTGTCCTGGCCGACAAGGCCGGCGTCGAAAAGCTGAAGTTCAAGCAGGATGTCCGCAAGCTCGGGGAGTTCGGTCTCACCGAGAGCCTCAAGGTCGGTTATCGGCTGTCGCCACGGGGCGAAGCCGTGCTCGAAAGGCTTCGGGAGCACAGGCTTTGACTACTTTCACCCCGACCACCCCATCCGAAGTTCTCTCCACCGTCGCCTGGGCAGCGGCGGAAGGCTCGCCGCTGGAAATCCTCGGCCACGGCTCCAAGCGTGGCGTCGGCCGGCCACTGCAAACCGAACACACGCTCGACCTGTCGAAACTCTCTGGCGTCACGCTCTATGAACCGGCTGAACTGGTGCTGTCGGCCAAGGCAGGCACACCGCTGGCCGAGATCGAAAAGCTGCTGGCGGAAAACGGCCAGCAGCTTGGCTTCGAGCCGATGGATTACGGTCCGCTGCTTGGCGGCGAGCCTGGCAGAGGCACCATCGGCGGTGTGCTCGCCGCGAACCTCTCCGGGCCGCGCCGGCTCAAGGCAGGGGCTGCGCGCGATCATGTCCTGGGCATCAATGTGGTGTCCGGTCGCGGCGAGTCCTTCAAGTCGGGCGGCCGCGTGGTCAAGAACGTCACCGGCTATGACATGTCCAAGCTGATGGCCAACAGCTGGGGCACGCTGGCCGTATTCACCGACGTCACCTTCAAGGTGCTGCCGGCAGCCGAGACCGAAGTCACGCTCGCCATCCGTGGCCTGCTCGACGATGCCGCGGCCGCCGCCATGGCCCTGGCGCTCGGTTCCAGCGCGGAAGTGTCGAGTGCGGCCCATCTGCCGGAGCGCATCGCTGCACGGGTCGCCAATGGCAGTCTCGGCAACGATGCCGCGACGCTGCTGCGCGTCGAAGGCTTCGGCCCGTCGGTTGCCTACCGCATCGCCGCGCTGAAAACGCTGCTCGGCAAGGCCGGGCCGCTGCAGGAGATTGCCGGTGACGCTTCACGGCTGATCTGGCGCGATGTACGCGATTGCAGGCCCTTCGCCGACAACAGCGAGAAACCGGTCTGGCGTGTCTCGATGACGCCGGGAC
>NZ_RZOM01001218.1:0-1682 GCF_003999175.1 Mesorhizobium sp. M7A.F.Ca.ET.027.03.2.1
GGCGAGACGCTGCCGGACAATTTGCCGGAAGGCACGGTTCGGCTGTCCGGCGATTTTCTCTGCGCGCCGTTTTCGCGCAGCGATGTCGAGGAGGCGCCGCTGCATGGCTGGCCGGCCAACAGCGCCTGGGATGTGGTCGATAGTGCTGCTACAGGGGATGGCTGGCGAGCCGTCTACCGCCTGCGGCACAAGGTGATGGGCGCTTCGGTCGACAAGATCCTGACGCTGCGCGACGGCCATCCCTTCCTCTACCAGGAACATGTGTTTTCCGGTGGCCACGGCGCGATTTCGGTCGCGCATCACCCGATGATGGCGATGACGGGCGGCGGCAGGCTGGCCTTTTCGCCGAAGCGGTTTGCCGCGACGCTGGACGACCCGCTGGAGCCGGATCCCGCACGCGGCCGCTTCCTGCTGGCCTATCCGGCACGATCCGCCGATCTCGGCCGTTTTCCCGCCGCAGGCGGCGGTACGCTCGACCTGACGGAGTACCGCATGGGCGACCTGCGCGAGGATTTCCTCACGCTGGTCGAGACAGATCATAGCGGACCGGGCTGGACCGCGCTGGCGCGCCAGGCCGAGGACGATCTGGTGCTGGTGCTGAAGAACTCTGCCGAGCTGCCGATCACCATGCTGTGGCTCAGCAATGGCGGGCGCGACTACGCGCCCTGGAGCGGTCGCCACCTGGGCGTGCTCGGCATCGAGGATGGCCGTGCTGCCGTCGGCCATGCCGCCTCGATCGGCGACAACTGGCTGAGGCGCGAAGGGGTAGCGACCGCCTTTGCGCTGGGCGAAAGCCAAAGCGTTTCCTTTCGCCATGTCATCGGCGCCATACCGCTGTCTGGCGGCGAGCCACCGCAGGAGCTCACGACGGCGGATGGCCGCATGCGGCTGGTGACGGGCGGCGCGGCGCGGGAGGTTCCCTTCGACAGCGATTTCCTGCGTATTGGGCAGCCTGTGGCTGCCTGAACGAACAGCACAGTTGACTTCTGTTCGTTCAAGGGTTCCCATCAATTGCCAAAGTTGGCGCCGCCCCTCACCTGCCTGCCGGCATCCTCTCCCCGTATAGTGACGGGGAGAGGGGTGCTCTCATCACCGATTTCGCCAACTACCAGCGTTACAGAGTAGGCGCCGAGATTGCGGCTGGCCCCTTCTCCCCGTCACTATACGGGGAGAAGTGCCCGGCAGGGCGATGAGGGGCGGCGCCAACTTTGGCAAAAGACCGCCTCCAATAGCTCAAATCCCGATTTGAAATTTCCGCCAACTGCCGACAAGATACAGCGGAAATTATCGTGCCGATCATCCAGGCAAGCGAGGCTCTCATGTCCGAAATCGCCCATCTCGCCGCCACCATCTTCAAGCGCGCCGGCAAGGCAAACCGCTTCATCGTCGCCATTGCCGGTCCACCAGGCTCCGGCAAGTCGACGCTGTCGGCAAGGCTGCATGAACTGCTGCCCGAAGGTGCTTCGGAAGTCGTGCCGATGGACGGCTTCCACTATGACGACGCCGTGCTCGAGCGGCGCGGCCTGCGCGCGCGCAAGGGCGCGCCGGAAACCTTCGACTTTGCCGGGTTTGAGGCCCTGCTGAAGCGTATCCGTGCCGGCGAAGCCGACATCGCCATCCCGGTCTTCGACCGCAGCATGGAACTGTCGCGCGCCGCCGCCTCGATCGTCGCCACGCAAACC
>NZ_RZOM01001219.1:0-1679 GCF_003999175.1 Mesorhizobium sp. M7A.F.Ca.ET.027.03.2.1
GCATGATCCAGCGCAAGCGGATGAGAATGCGTACGCCATTGGCGTAGGCGTGCGACAGCCTGTCGAAGCCGGTGTTGAACCAGCGGAACGGAGCGAACTGCGTCTCGCCGCGATGCCGCAGGAAGGCCGCGCTGAGCGCGGGACTGAGCGTCAGCGAGTTGAAGGCCGAGATGCCGACGGAAATCGCCACCGTCAGCGCGAACTGGTTGTAGAGCTTGCCGGAGACGCCGGGAATGAAGGCGACCGGCACGAACACCGCCATCAGCACCGCGGTGGTGGCGATGATCGGTCCGGTGACCTCGCGCATTGCGGCCTTGGTCGCCGCAAGCGGCTTGAGCCCGGCCTCCAGCTGTCGTTCGACATTCTCAACCACGACGATGGCGTCGTCGACGACGAGGCCGATCGCCAGCACCATGCCGAGCAGGGAGAGCATGTTGAGCGAGAAGCCGAGCATCTCCATGACGACCAGCGTCGCCACCAGCGACACCGGAATGGCGATGGTCGGGATGATCGTCGTGCGCCAGCTTTGCAGGAAGAGGAACACCACGGCGACGACCAGCACCAGCGCTTCGCCGAGCGTGATCAGCACGTCATGCATCGACGCCGAGACGAAGCGCGTCGTGTCGTAGTGCATTGCATAGGACACGCCCTTCGGGAAGCGGCCCGACAGCTCCTGCATCTTGTCTTTGACGCGCTGCTGCAGATCGAGCGCGTTGGAGCCGGGCATCTGGTAGACGGCGAGCACCACGGTCGGGTCCTTGCCGAAGAAGGCCGACGACGAATATTGCAGTGCGCCGAGCTCGATGCGGGCGACGTCGCGCAGCCTGACCAGCGAGCCGGTGTCGGTGTTGGCGCGCACGACGATGTCGCCGAATTCCTTTGGATCGCTCAACCGGCCGACGGCGTTGACCTGCATCTCGAAGGCGGTGCCGGCGGGTGCCGGCGATTGGCCGATCTTGCCGGCCGCCACCTGGACATTCTGCTCGGCGATGGCGTTCTGCACATCGACCGCGGTGATGCCGAGATTGGCGAGCTTGTCGGGATCGAGCCAGACGCGCATCGAATAGCGCCGCTCGCCGAAGATCTGCACATCGCCGACGCCGGGCAGGCGCTTCAGCGGATCGACCACCTGCAGATAGGCAAGGTTGCTCAGCGCCACCGGATCGACCGAACTGTCGGGCGAAGTCAGGTTGACGATGAGGACGAAGTTCGGGTTCTGCTTCTTGATCGTCACGCCGCCCTGGTTGACGATCGCCGGCAGCGACGAGGCGGCCTGCGAGACGCGGTTCTGCACGTCGACGGCGGCGGTGCTCAGCGAATAGCCGACATCGAAGGTGATGGTGATGGTCGAGGAGCCGTCATTGGAGCTCGTCGACGACATGTAGGTCATCCCCTGCACGCCGTTGATCTGCTGCTCCAGCGGCGTTGTCACCGTATCGGCCACCACTTGCGCGCTGGCGCCTGGATAGTGGGCGCTGACCACGACCTGCGGCGGCGTGATGTCGGGAAACTGCGAGACGGGCAGCAGGAAATAACAAATCGACCCGGCGAGCACCATGATGATGGCGATCGCCGAGGCGAAGATCGGACGGTGGATGAAAAAGTTTACCACGAGACGCAAGCCTCCCCGGCTGCTCTTGCCCGCCCGAAGGCGCTGGCGACGCTGGACAGTCTTTGAC
>NZ_RZOM01000121.1:0-9069 GCF_003999175.1 Mesorhizobium sp. M7A.F.Ca.ET.027.03.2.1
CGACATGCGTGAGGCGCCGGCGCGCGTCCTGATGGAAGCGCTCTGGAAGGCCGGCGCCAATGTGCAGGCCTATGATCCCGAGGCGATGCAGGAATGCCAGGCCATCTACGGGTTGCGCGACGACCTGCTTCTGTGCGGCACTAAGGAGGCAGCGCTGCGCGGTGCCGATGCGCTGCTGATCGCCACGGAATGGAAGAGCTTTCGCGCGCCGTCCTTCGACGCGGTAAAGGATGCGCTGATTACGCCGGTCATCTTCGACGGCCGCAACCTCTATGACCCCAAGGTCATCGCCCGCCACGGCATCGAATATCACTCGATCGGCAGAATGGCGGCATGAGACTAGGCCCTGGCAGACGGATGCAATACCGGTCCGCACATGGCCTGCGGGCGCTGGGACTGAGCGCGTATTTCTGTGTGGAGTTGTAGCCGATGGTGCTGGACGTAAAGCCGGAGCAAATCACCAAGGATCATTTCGATCTCGTAGCGATCGGTTCCGGCTTCGGTTCGGCCTTCTTCCTGCACGAGTTCGCCAAGCGCCGAAAGGCACGCATTCTGGTGCTGGAGTGGGGGCGCCACAACACCCATGAATGGCAGCTCGAGCAGAACGTCAACACCGACATCGAAGACGAAACGACCTACAAGACCAATTCCAACAAGCCGTGGAACTACACGATCGGACTGGGTGGCGGGACGAACTGCTGGTTCGCGCAGACGCCAAGATTTCATCCCAATGATTTCCGGCTGAAAAGCACCTACGGTATCGGCAATGACTGGCCGATCAGCTATGACGACGTCGAGCCGTTCTATTGCGACGCGGAAGACATCATGTCGATCTCCGGCGATCCCGACATGGCGGCGATGCTGCCCCGCTCGAAGCCGTTTCCGCAACCGCCGCATCGCATGTCGACACCGGACAGGGTGATGAAGGCGGCGCAGCCCGGCCAGCACTTTGTCATGCCAACCGCGCGGGCGCGGCTGCCGACATCACAACGCACCTCGTGCTGTGCCAATCTGCGTTGCTGGCTGTGCCCGGTCGACGCCAAATTCACCGTCAACAACGGGTTGATGCACGTCTTCGAGCATCCCGACGTCTCGGTCTGCCTCGGTGCGGAAGTCCGCCGGCTCGATCACGTCGGCGGCGCTGTCCGTTCGGTCACGTTCCGCCATGACGGCAAGGAATACCAGGTCAGCGGCGATCTCTTCATTCTCGGCGCCAATGCCATCCAGAGCGCGGCGATCATGCTGCGATCCGGCCTGGGCGGCGAATTCGTCGGCAGCGGCCTGCATGAATCCTACGGCTGGAATTTCGAGGTCTATCTGGACGGCGTCGACAATTTCGATGGCAGCACCATCACCACCGGCCTGAATTTCGGCCTCTATGATGGTCCTCACCGATCGAAGCATGCGGCGGCACTGGTCTATTTCGAGAACCGCTGGCAGCACGGACTGCGTGCCGAAAAAGGGCGGCTACGCCAGGCGCTGCCGCTTGTCGTGGTCACCGAGGACTTGCTCGATCCCGAGAACTTCGTCACGCTTGACGAGGATGAGAATGCCTTCGTCAGCTTCAAGGCGCCATCGGACTATGCGGTGAAGGGCATGGCGCGCGCTCTGGAGAAATTGCCTGGCCTTCTGGCGCCGCTGCCGGTCGAAAAGCTCTTCGACCGCGGCATTCGGCCGAGCGAATCGCACGTCCAGGGCACGCTGAGGATGGGTACGGGCCCAGCCGATTCGGTCATCGACAGCGGCATGATCCACCACCAGCTCAGAAATCTGGTCGTCGTCGGCACCAGCACCTATCCGAGCTGCTCCTGCGCCAACCCGAGCCTGACCGCGGCAGCGCTGTCCTTGCGGGCGGCGAGCCGGATCGCGTGAAAGGAGGTATCGCATGATCGAGATTTCCAGACGCTCGGCCCTGGCCGTCATGGCTGGCGGAGTGGTTTCGACAGGGGTCGCCTACGCCGCCGTTTCCTCGTTCTCGGACGAGGATCTGGTGCGCGTCACGCTGGAAAAATACCTTGGCAAGTTGAACATCCGCATCGAGCATCTGCAGCAGTTCGTGCTGGCGTTCCGCAACAGGAATCCGTGGAACTTTCCAAGCGAAAAACTAAGCGACGCCGTCACGCTGGTGGAGGAACTCAAATTGGGCGCAGCACGCCGCCTGCTGCCCGAGCGAAAGCGGGAAGATCTAGTGCATTTCGACCGCTGGGTGGTCGCCGAATTCCATATGCTGACGGACTATGCCTGGCGCAGTTCGCCCAACGACCCGATCCGATTTACCGGCTGGCAATCGTGTACCAATCCCTTCGCCAATCTGGAGCCGCCGAAACTTGCCTGACGTCGAAAGCGAGGCGGCGGACTTTGCCTGTTGTCTCCGAGCAAGGAATACGAGATGCGACAAGGAGCCCGATCATGAAAGTTCTCTTTGCAGGCGGCAACGGCTACCCGCCCGAGTTCAGCGGCGGCGTTCAGTCGAGCACGCATCATCTGGCCGAACAGCTGATCGAGCACGGTCATGAAGCCGCTGTGCTCGCCGCCCTGTTCGGTGATGGTGTCTTCGGCTTCAAGGCGCGCGCCAAGATGAAGCTGCTGCGGCAGCCGGCGGTTGTCGACAGCTATCCCGGCTATCCGGTGGTGCGGGCCTGGTTTCCCTGGGAAGCAGCGGGCTATGCCGTCGACAGGCTGAAGCCCGATGTCGCCGTGGTCCAGTGTCACAAATCGGTTCCGATCGGCAAGGCGCTGCAGGCGGAGGGCGTGCCTCTGGTCGTCTATCTCCGCAATGTCGAGTTCCATGAACTGGGCGGCGATCTGCGCGAATTGCATTCCGCGCTTTACATCGCCAATTCTGACTTCACCGCACGTACTTACAGACAGGAGTTCGGCATCGAGGCGGTGGTGATCCCGCCAACCATCAACCCGGCGCACTACTCGACGCCGACGACGGGCCAGTTCGTCACGCTGATCAACCCTTATGAGGAAAAGGGGTTCGAGCTCGCGGTGCGGATCGCCGGCGCCTGCCGCGAAATTCCATTCCTGTTCGTCGAAAGCTGGAAGCTCGACGACGATCACCGGGCGCGGATCGAGCAGACGATCGCTCCCTTGGGCAATGTCGTCCTGGAGAGCCGCACCAGCGACATGAAGACGGTCTACGGCCGCACGAAGATCCTGCTTGCTCCCAGCAAGTGGGAAGAGGCCTGGGGCCGCGTCGCGTCGGAGGCCCATTGCAGCGGAATCCCCGTTGTCGGCTCGCGGCGCGGCGGTCTGCCCGAAGCGATTGGCTCCGGTGGCGTGGTGCTGGATTATGATGCACCGCTGGCCGACTGGGTCGCGGCCGTCAGGCGGCTGTGGAACGACAATCAGGAATATGACCGGCTTTCCAGCCTCGCCCGCAGCTTCGCCGGGCGCCCGGAACTCGATCCCGATCGCCAGTTCATCACCTTCTTCTCGATACTGGACAGGGCCATGCAGCAACGCGCGCGGCAGGCGGCCTGACGGCGCCGCCTGAGCAGGTCAGGCCGGGCGTTTGACCCGGCTTTTCAGCGTCTCGTAGCCGCGGGCGCCAAGCAGCGCGCGGGCAATGGTCTTGGCGGCGCTTTTGCGGCCCTCTTGCGACTTGATCTGCCGCAGCCTTGCCGGCAGGTTTCTGGCCGCCTGGCCAAGTGCCGGCAGCGACAGCGTGTTGGGAAAGCTGACCATATGCGTTTCGACGCACAGCACCGGCTTGCCTGACAGTTCGGTGATCCTCAGCGCCTGTTCGTGCTCGCTCTCGATGAACAGGATGGCATCGGATTTGCGGTAGAAATCGGCCTTGAAACTGCCATGCGCGCCGAGCCGTTGCCGTTCCGCCTTGCTCGGCAGATCGAGCATGATCAACTGGTCGTATTTGATCTCATGCTTGGCGAGCCATGCCTCGGTGAGCGCGCGGTATTTCTCCAGCCGGCTGGTGACCAGCCAGCCGATCCTGTGGGTCGCGACATGGAGCGGCCGCGCTTCGCTGAGGAATTGTTCATAGGCCGGGCCGTCGTCGTTTTCCGCCTCTGTCGGATCGAGGCACAGCACGCCGTCAATGTCGACGCAGCATTGCGCCAGGAATTTATGATGCATGAAGTTCCACTGGAACATGCGCGGATGCGGCACGACTTCGAAGACGAGGTCGGTTTCCTGGTGCTGGGGCTCAAGGCCGAACACGGCGGCAAAGGTGAACTCCGCCTTGATGCCCGCAGCCTGGATGCGGGCGCGTGCGTCACGCATGGCGTTGCCGCCGGCGACGCTGTCGTCGATCACCAGCACCTTGCGCATCTCGGAAACCTTGCGGTCGAGAGCGGCACGGCGCTTGGTGACGCCAGACGTATAGATACGCCCTTCCAGGAAGCTGTCGAGATCGGTCATCGGGATGTTCGCGGCAAGGCTGACCAGCGTCGCTGCCAAAACGCCGCTTCTCGGCACACCGACCACCAGGTCGATGTCGCGCGGCAGCCGGTGCAGGCCCCTGACGATGGCGTCGTTCATATCGGAGATCGATCGGTAGTGCATGGTTCAGACCTGGTCCTGGAGGAGATGTCGGTAGCAGTCGAAGACGCCCAAATTATTGCGCTTCGCGCGCCGCCGCCGCAGGCAGCCTTGCCGGCAGCATCTTGAGGGCCTCGCGCAAGGCTTCGCGGCCGGAGGCGAATGCCAGTGCGATGACGATGGTGATGAGGTAGGCGAGCACGGCGCCGCTGGCCAGGGCGACGACATGCTGCTGCGGCAGCGCTGGCTTGATGAACCAGATGCCGGCCAGTGCCAGATGGGCGCCAAGCACGAACGGCGTTGCCGCGCGAAGTACATGGTGCGCCTGAAGCGGCCCGCTCTTGCCGACATAGAGCCACAGGAACGGCGTCCGCAGATATTCGCTGATCGCATAGGCGATCGCCACGCCCAGCGCGCCATAGGGCAGGCCGAGCATGAAGGCCAGCACCGACGTCACGGCCGTTATGACGCCCCAGCGCATGAAATCGCCGGAGCGGCCCTGGCTGACGAAAAGCCACCCCGCCGGATTGTTGAGCGGCTGCAGCAGCCCGGCAAAGCCCAGCGCCAGGAAAATCGAGGCGCTTGCGCGCCATTGCTCGCCGAGCACGAAGGGGATCAGCACATCCGACATCGCCGTGGCGAAGGCGACGCCGGGAAGCGCCACCAGCAGGATCAGCGGCATGACGCGCAGGTAGGCGCTGCGGTAGCGATCCGGCTCATCCTTCAGCCTCGAAAGCGCCGGAACCATCACCTTCGACAGCGGGTTGGTGATCTGGCTCAGCGGAAACAGAAGCAGCTTGTAGGCGCGGTCATAGAGGCCGAGTTGCGCCTCGCCCCAATATTTGCCGATCAGCACATTGTCGAGGTTGCGGGCAAAGAAATTGGCGAAGTTGAAGCCGGTGATGCCGGCGCCGAAATTGATCAGCTCGCCGATGCCGGCGACCTTGCGCGGCAGGCCCGGGCGCCAGCGCGAGCTCGCCCAATAGCAGAGCGTCGGCAGCACGGCACCGGTCAGCGTGCCGGCAAACAGGGCCCAATAGGAGCGATCGATAAAGGTCCAGGCGATCGACACCGCAAGCCCGGCAATGGCGCTGGCGACGTCGATGACGGCCAGCCGGCCGAACTGCATGCGGCGTGTCAAGAGCGCCAGATGCTGGGCGCCCAGCCCATAGGCCATGATCTGCAGCCCGAACGCAGCCACCAGACCCGTCACGCGCGGCTCGCCGTAGAAGGCGGCAACCAGCGGCGCCGCACCCGCAAGCACGCAAGCCAGGATCGCGCTGACCGCGACATTGATCCAGAAGAGGTAGTTCACCTCCTCATGCCGGATGCCCGACTTCTGGATCGTCGCCTGGGTCAGGCCGAAATCCTGGAACAGGGCGATAAAGGCAAGCACCGGCGCGCACATCGCCACGACGCCGAAATCCTGTGGCGACAACAACCGCGACAAGACGATAACGGACAGGATCTGTGTCGCGACCCGCACCGACTGCGCCATGGCCGTGACAACCGCGCCGCGCCCAACCGATTTGCGCAAGGAGCCTTCTGGCGGATCGAATGCATTGGCTTCCAAATTCAGGATTCCTGATTTTTTTTTACGTGGATTTCCGAGCCCGAAAATCCACGACCGCCGCCGACCACAAACTACGGCAATAATTTTGCAGTGCAACAGAAAACGTGGGCCGCCGCACCAAAAATGTTGCGATGCAGCAAGACCTGTACTAGCATTCCCTCGGGTGGGCCAACAGCGGTCGAGTTTTTATGCTGCATGTCTTGTACCTTGTGCACGACGTTTCCGACCCGGCGGTGCGCCGGCGGATCACGATGCTCAGGGCAGGTGGGGCCCAGGTCACTTTGGCCGGCTTCCGTCGCACCGCGAATCCGATTGCGGATATCGAGGGACTGCGGCCGATCGACCTCGGCGCGACGCGTGACGGGCGATTCGGCCAACGCCTCGCGGCCGTCGCCAAAGCAGCCGTTTCGATAGGCTCGAAGCTTGGCGGTATGCCAAAACCGGATCTCATCATCGCGCGCAACCTGGAAATGCTGGCGCTTGCCCGCCGCGCCAGGTCAGCCTTCAGTGCATCGGTTCCGATCGTATACGAGTGCCTCGACATTCATCGGCTTGTGCTGCGCAACGATGTCCTGGGCAAGGCGCTGCGCGCCACCGAGCGCTTTCTGGCCAGGGATGTGAAGCTGCTGGTGACCAGTTCTCCTGCCTTTATCGCCAATTATTTCAAGCCGTTCGGCCAGGTTGCGGCACCCATCGAGCTGGTCGAAAACAAATATTTCGAGGCCGCGACGATCTTGCCCGGCGCTCCGGAGACTGAAGAGAGCCCGGTCGGTCCGCCATGGCGGATCGGCTGGTTCGGTGCGCTGCGCTGCCGACGCTCGCTCGAGCTGCTGGCCGATTTCTCCCGCCGCATGGAGGGCCGCTTCGAGATCGTGCTGCGCGGACGTCCGGCTTTGTCGGAATTCCCTGACTTTCACGGCTTTGTCGAAGCCGAGCCGTGGCTGTCGTTTCTCGGGCCCTACCGCAATCCGGAAGACATGGCGGCGATCTACAACGATGTCCATTTTTCGTGGGCGATCGATTTCTTCGAGGCGGGGCAGAACTCCGAATGGCTTCTGCCCAACCGGCTCTATGAAGGCTGCCGTTTCGGAGCGGTGCCGATCTCGATGGGCAACACCGAGACCGGGCGGTTCCTCAAACAGCAGGATATCGGCGTGCTGTTGCCGCAGGCGTCGCCCGAAGCGCTCGAAGCCGTGCTCGGCAAGGTGGAAGAGCACCGCTTCGCCAGGCTGAAGGAGCGCGTTCTGGCCCGCAATCCGAGGACCTGGAGCTACGATCGCAGCGATTGCCGGGCGCTTGTCGAGCGGCTGCGCAGCCTGACGGCCGTGCCCGGCTCCTTTGCCGCCGAGGCATTGGCATAGGATGGCCAAGGATGGACAGAGGCAAGATGGACAGAGGTTGATGACGCAGACGGACAAACCCTCATCCAGCCTGATCGTCATTCCATGCCTGAATGAAGCCGCCCATATCGGTGCGCTGCTCGATCAATTGCGGCCCGCGGCCGCCCGGCTTGGCGCCCGGATCATCGTCGCCGACGGCGGCAGCACCGACGGCACGCTTTCCATCGTCGAGGATGTGATTGCCAAGGACCCGCGGGTTATCCTGCTCCACAACAAGCGGCGCATCCAGAGCGCGGCGATCAATCTCGCCGTCGGTACCTTCGGCGATGGTGCCGACTATCTCATCCGCATCGATGCGCATGGCGGTTATCCCGACGATTATTGCGACCGGCTGGTCGAGGAAGCTCTGGCTACATCAGCGGATTCGGTTGTCGTTTCGATGCTGACCAGCGGCAGCGGTGCCGTGCAGAAGGCGGCCGCCGCGGCGCAGAACTCCAAGCTCGGCACCGGCGGCTCGAAGCATCGGCATCTTTCGCAGGGACAGTGGATCGATCACGGCCATCATGCACTGATGCGGATATCGGCATTCGGCGCCGTCGGCGGCTACGACGAAGCGTTCAGCCATAACGAGGACGCCGAGCTCGATTATCGCCTGCGCAAGGCCGGCTACAAGATCTGGATGAGTGGCAAGACGCAGATGGTCTACTATCCGCGCACCTCGCTCTCAGGCCTCTATTTCCAGTATCTCGGCTACGGTCGCGGGCGTGCCAAGAATGTGCTGAAGCACCGCGTCATCCCAAAGATCCGGCAGATGGTGCCGCTGGCGGTCTTCCCGGTGGTTCTTCTTGCGGCCTTCTCCTTCGTGCATTGGATTGCGGCAGTGCCTTTGTTGCTGTGGGTGTCGGTGTGCCTGGGCTACGGGCTGGTGACGGCTATCCGCCAGCGCAAGGCTGACGTTGCGCTGGCCGGTGTCTCGGCCATGGTCATGCATCTTGGCTGGTCGGTTGGCTTCTGGCTGCAGCTTCTCGGCCTCGGCTCGCGACGCGGAGTGGCCTGATGGCGGCGTCGGCAAAGAACCGCAGCATCGACATCGGCGTCTGCACGTTTCGCCGGCCGGAGCTGGCTGACACGCTGCGCTCGCTCGACGCCATGGAGATGCCGGCGGGATTCGATATCCGCATTATCGTCGCCGACAATGACGACACCCCGACGGCCCGTGATCTGGTGGCGGCGCTGTCGCGGGAATTGACGGTGCCGATCCACTATCGGCATGCCCCGGCGCGCAACATCTCGATCGCCCGCAATGCCTGCCTCGATGCGAGCACAGCGGATTTCGTCGCCTTCATTGATGACGACGAGACGGCCACGCCTCGATGGCTCGCCGAACTGGTCGCGATGGCGCAGCAAAGCGGTGTCGCCGTCGTGCTCGGCCCGGTCAGGGCGCGCTATCGCCCGGATGCGCCGGACTGGATGCGGCGCGGCGATTTCCATTCGACCTTGCCCGTCTGGGTACGCGGCGAGATCCGCACCGGCTACACCTGCAATGTTCTGCTGCGGATGGGCTCGGACAGCCTGCGCGGCCGCCGCTTCAGCCTGGCGCGTGGCCAGACCGGCGGCGAGGACACCGAATTCTTCGACCAGATGCACAAG
>NZ_RZOM01001220.1:0-1677 GCF_003999175.1 Mesorhizobium sp. M7A.F.Ca.ET.027.03.2.1
GCGCAGACCGGTCAGGATCGACGGCAACGCGCTGGGCAGGATGACGTGGCGGACCACTTGGCGCTGGGTAGCGCCCAGCGAGCGCGCCGCGTTGATGCGTTCCTGCGAGACGCCGCGAACGCCGGACGCGGTCGACAGCGCCACCGGCGCCAGCATGGCAATGGCGATCACCAGGATCTTCGACGGCTCGCCGATGCCGAACCAGATGATGACCAGCGGCAGGTAGGCGAGCGGCGGGATCGGCCGCAGGAATTCCAGCAGCGGATCGAAGATGCCGCGCCCGATGGTGCTGATGCCGATGGCGAGACCAACCGGCACGCCAATGGCAAGGGCGGCGACCAGCGCGGCGAATACCCGGCCCAGGCTGGCGACGGCATGCTGCAGCAGCGTAGCATCGACGAAGCCGTCACGGGCGACGGTGATGAACTTGTTCCACACGGCGGCAGGCGATGGCAGAAACACTGGCGACACCAGTTGCAGGCGGGCCGACAGCGCCCACAGCGCCAGCACCATCAGGATGGTCACCGCGCTGACCGCGCGCGCAGAAACGCCTTTGCGTTTCGGGCTGGGCCGCGACCACGGCACCGACAGGCCATCGGCCTCGTCGATCTTGTGTCCCGCCCGCTCGGTGTAGGAGGTAACGGTCATGCCGCCTCTCCTTCGAAGATCGCGTCGGTCAATTCGCCACGCGCCACCGCAAAAGCCGGATCGGCCTTGATGGTGCGGATGGCTTCGCCCGATGCGTAGCGCCTGGAGAAGCCGGGTTCAAAAGTCCGCACCACGCGGCCGGGACCGGGCGCCAGCACGACGATGCGGGTGGCCAGCACCAGCGCCTCCTCGATGCCGTGCGTCACCATCAGCACGCCGACCTCGCTTGCCGTCCACAAATCGAGCAGCGTCGTCTGCATGCGCTCGCGCGTCAGCGCATCGAGCGCGCCGAGCGGTTCGTCGAGCAGCAGGAATTCCGGTTCGGCGGCGAGCGCCCGGGCCAGGCCGACACGCTGCCGCATGCCGCCGGAAAGCTCCCAGATGCGCTTGTCGCCGGCGTCGGTGAGCTTCACCAGCGCCAGCAACTCATCGGCGCGCTGGGCCCGCTCTGCGGGCCTGACGCCGCGCAGCCTGAGCGCGAAGGCGACGTTTTCGCGCGCCGTCAGCCATGGGAACAGCGCGTCGTTCTGGAACACCACCGCCCGGTCCGAACCAGGTGCTGTGATCGGCTTGCCGTTGATGGAGGCGCGCCCGGGTGCCGGCGCGACAAGGCCGGCGGCGACGTTGAGCAGCGAGGTCTTGCCGCAGCCGGACCGGCCGACCAGCACGACGAAATCGCCCTTGGCGACATCGATCGACACAAGCTCGACGGCAGGCTCCGCCTGGCCGTCATAGTGGATCGAGACCTTGTCCAGTACGAGATGGGGGTCCAGTACGAGATGGGGGTCGAGCACGAGATGCGGCATGGATGCCTCGCAATTTCGTTGAAATCCGACGGCCCCGGCGCTCGTCAGCGGTTCCGGGGCAGTCAGCACGCGGCGTCAGGGAAGAAGCGCGCGGGCCGGGTTCAGAGCAATTCCAGGAAAAGTGTGAAGCGGTTTTCCGTCCGGAATTGCGTTGAGCGAGTACTAGTTCGAGGCAAGCGCCTCTGTGACGTATTTCGACGACACGTATTTCGAATAGTCCGGC
>NZ_RZOM01001221.1:0-1675 GCF_003999175.1 Mesorhizobium sp. M7A.F.Ca.ET.027.03.2.1
GAGGTGAGAAAGATCGCGGGCGTTCGTACGCCCGCGGCGCGCGCCGCCTTGATCATCGACAGCCCGTCGAGGCCGGGGATCATCCGGTCGGCGACGATCACGTCGTAATTGCCCCGGGTCGCCGCGAACAGCGCGTCATGTCCGTTGCGAAGCAAATCGCAGACATGGCCGGCCTCGGTCAGTCCCCTGACGATATAGTCGGCCGTCCTGTGGTCGTCCTCGACGAGAAGCAGTCGCATGAAAGGTCCGGTCCTTTGCCGAGGTGGAGAGGCTATCACCGGCACGGGCTTGTTCCTAGGATGTCACGAAGGCGCAGGCATTCGGAGCGGCTTCTCCCAACTTCGTCATCGTCGGGTCCGCGCTGCGTCGCTACGCTCCTTGCTCCGCGCGCGGATGACGAGGCCAAGGCTTCAGTCCAGGTCCAGCAACAGTTCATCGGCCTCGTCGGTTGCCTCCTTCAGGGTCATGTGCAGGACGAGGGCAATGATACAGCCAAGGAAGAGCAGGCTGGTGAAGATGGTGCCGAGACCCAGGCCGCCATGCCTGGCCGACCGCGACAGCAGGTCGCCGAACGAAGCGCCAAGCGGTCGCGTCAGGATATAGGCGAGCCAGAAGGCCAGGATGCCGTCGAGACTGAGCAGCCAGTAGGCGAGCGCTATCAGCGCGATGACGCCGCCGAACAGCAGCCCCGATGTGAGGTAGTCCATGTCGAAGCTTTCGGCGACGAGGTCGCCGGCGGCGGCGCCGAGCGCGAAGGTCAAGAGGATCGCCAGCCAGTAGAAGATCTCGCGCCTGGTGGTGAAGATGGTGTGGATCGACAGCGTCCTTTCGCTGGCGTACCAGACCGCGAATGTCGCGGCGAGCGCGACCGAGAAGGCGATGGTTGCCGTCTGCAGGCGCACGCCGAAACTGTCGACTAGGCTGTCCGTCACCAGCGTGCCGACGATGCTGATCAGCACCACCGCCGGCCAATAAGCCCACGGCACATAGCATTTCCGCGTAAACTGCAGGACAAGGGCCGCGATCAGGATGCCGGTCATGATCAGCGAGGTGGCGGTCAGCCCGAGCCCGATTGTGTCGGCAAGATAATCCGCCGCGGTCTCGCCCGTGGTGACCGCCATCAGCTTGACCAGCCAGAAGTCGAGGGTGACGTCGGGAACCCTGTTGTGGCTCGGTGCGGCGGGTTGTTGCCTGTTGGGCGCGAGCATGGCTGAAGTCCAGAAGTCGACGGTTGCGGCGGGGCGATGGCGATCCGCCCCGCGCATCGTAAACAAACGAGTTCACACCGGCCTGTCCGGCGGCATACAAATTCGTAAGAATGGGCGCAAAAGGCATTGCCAATGTCTGGCGATGCGTTTGATGGAATGCGGCGCCTTGCATCCGCCATCGCTGTTCAACGGCTCGCTGATGGCGGCCGCGGTGCCGGGCCGCACGTTCGGCCCGACCCATCCTGCGCTCTGGTGATCGGTGGTTCTAGCTACCGAGCGGATGCGGCATGTAGCCGACGAAGCCTGATATCTTCCAGCTGCCGCCGACCTTGCTGCAGAAATACAGCGTCTGCCATTTCAAGCGGTCGACGCTGCCGTCCGCCTTGGCAACCGAGCCGTCGAATTTCTTGTGCAGCACGGCGCGGTCGCCGTCGACATCGATGTCGCGCATGTTGGTGACGCGAAAC
>NZ_RZOM01001222.1:0-1675 GCF_003999175.1 Mesorhizobium sp. M7A.F.Ca.ET.027.03.2.1
AGCACCAGCAGCGCGTCGGCGATCCAGGCGCCCTTGCCCTCTGCACAGACGATCAGCGGGTTGATGTCGAGTTCCTCGATCTCGCCGGCATTCTGCTGCACGAAGGCGGCAATGCCCGAAATGGCATCGATGGCAGCCGCGACATCAGCTTTCGGCCGGCCGCGATAGCCCTCGAGCAGCGGGAACAGTTTCAGGCCGCGCAGCGCCGCCTCGATATCGTCGCGCGTCGCCGGCAGCATCAGCGTGACGCTGTCGCGCAACAATTCGACCAGCACGCCGCCGGTGCCCAAGGTCATCACCGCGCCGAACATCGGGTCGCGGGTGAAGCCGACGATCAGTTCCGCGACACCGTCGCGCACCATGCGCTCGACATAGAGCCCGGTGCCGAGCGGCAAGAGGTCATGCGCCGCGGTGCTGACGGATTCGGCATCCCTGAGGTTGAGCCTGACGGCGCCAACTTCGGATTTGTGGCTGACGCCGAGCGCCTTCAGTGCGACGGGAAAGCCGAGCGCCATCGACGAAATCACCGCCTCGACCGCATTGGCGGCCCGTTCGCCTTTCGGCACCGGCAGGCCGGCCTTGATCAGCCGCGATTTTGCTTCGGCCTCGTCGGGCGTGACATGGTCGCCACCAGGCGCACCGGCAGCAGAAGTGTCGATCGGCTGCGCCTGCGGTTCGGCCCAAGCCCAACCGATGAAGGCCGCCGCCCCGGCGGCATCCATGGCTTCCGAAATGCCGAACAACGGCACCATGCCGCGCGCCATCAGCTCGGCCGTGTACTCCTCCGGCAGGTTTTCCGGCAGCGACGAGACGATCGCGCCATGTGCCTTGTTGGTCTTCAGCGCCGATTCGAAGGCGCGCAGCGTCGCCCACCAATCGGTGACCGAACAACGATCAGGTCGCGGAAAATCCAGCACCAGCATGTTGAGGTCGAAGCCGCCCGACACCATTGCGGTGAAGGTGGCGGTCATCGCCGGCTCGTTGTTCCAGATGAAGGTGTGATAGTCCAAGGGATTGGCGACCGCGACCAGCGGCCCGAGCGTCGATTTGACATGGGCGCGGTGGCTGTCGGTCAGCACAGGGAAATTGACCCAGCGCCCTTCGGCGCTGTCGGCCATGACAGAGGCCTCGCCGCCGGAGCAGCTCATCGACGACAGCCTATAGCCGGGTAAAGGTCCGGTGATATGCAGCAGCTTCAACGCTTCGATGAAGGCGGGGATCGAATCGACACGCGCAATGCCGAGCCGCCGCAGGAACGCACCCGAGGCCGTGTCCGAGCCGGCCAGCGAGGCGGTATGCGAGACGGTCGCCTGCCTGGCCTGTTCGGAACGGCCGACCTTCATGGCGATGATCGGCTTTTTCAGCTCGCGCGCCCGTGCCGCCAGCCTCTCGAAGCCGGCTACCGAATCGAAGGCCTCGATATGCAGGCCGAGCGACGTGACCCGCTCGTCCTCGATCAGGCCGAGCGCCATTTCGGACAGGCCGGTCTGCGCCTGGTTGCCGGCGGTCATCAGGAAGGCGATCGGCAGGCCGCGCCTCTGCATGGTCATGTTGATGGCGATGTTTGAGGACTGGGTGATGATGGCGACGCCCTTGCCGCCCTCGGCCAGTCTTATGCCGCCATGCTGGTCGGGCCACAGCAGCGCGCCGTCGGCATAATTGATCAGGCCGTAGC
>NZ_RZOM01001223.1:0-1674 GCF_003999175.1 Mesorhizobium sp. M7A.F.Ca.ET.027.03.2.1
CTCGCCGTCGGTTTGATCGGCGTCCTGCTGGACAAGGTGGTCATCAGGCGCTTCCGCGATGCGCCCGCCATGATGGCGCTGGTGGCGACCGTGGCGCTCGGCATCGTCATCCGCGAGCTGATCCGCCATCTCTATCCGCAGGGATCGAACCCGCATGCCTTCCCGCGCCTGGTGTCGGGCATGGCTTTCGAAATCTCCGGCGTTGCCATCAGCTGGTTCGCGCTGCTGGTGGTGGTGCTGACCGTCGCGCTGGTTGCCATGCTGTTTGTCTTCCTGCGCATGACCCCGCTCGGGCTGCGCATCCGGGCGGCCTCGGAGGACCGGGTCGTGGCGCGCATGATGGGCATCCGCGATGCACGCGTCTTCCGTGCGACGTTCTTCATTGCCTCGGCTATCGGCGCCATCGCTGGACTTCTGTTCGCAAGCTATGCCGGCGTGACACGGTTCGACTTCGGCGTCATGGCCGGCCTGCTCGGCTTTTCCGCCGCGGTCATCGGCGGCCTCGGCTCGATGCCGGGCGCCATACTGGGCGGACTGATCATTGCCGGCATCGAAGTGCTGGCGCAGACATTCGTGCCGGACGGCGCTTCCTACCGGCTGGTCTTCGTCTTCCTGCTGGTCATCGCCGTGCTCATCTTCCGCCCCGCCGGCCTGCTTGGGCGCACCGTCATGGAGAAAGTCTAGCATGCAGGGTCATGCTTCACCCGACGTGCCGGGCATAGCCGCGGCCACGGTCTTCGCCATCGCCTCGCAAATCATCGGGGCAGCGTTCCTGTACCTCATCCTCAGAGTCGACGGCGGCTGGCAGGTGGTCGGCCTGCTGGCCTTGCTCGGCCTCGGTTTCTATCTGCTGGAGAGGCTGCCGTGGATCGCCGACTATGCGTTGGCGAGCTTTGCCCGGGTTCCGCTCGTGGCGATGATCACTGCGGCGGTCATCGTCCTGGCCTTTCCGTTCTTCGTCGGATCCAACACCTATATCCTCCATCTGCTGATCGTCGCCGAGCTCTATGCGGTGCTGGCGCTGGCGCTCAATTTCCAGCTCGGCAGCGCCAACATTCCGAACTTCGCCACCGGCGCTTCCTACGGCATCGGCGCCTACGTGTCGGCGCTGCTGGCGATCAATTTCGGCGTCAGCTTCTGGCTGACGCTGCCGGTCGCGGCGCTGGCGGCGACCCTGTTCGGTTTCATCATCGGCATCCCGTCGATGCGCACGCGCGATACCTATCTCGCGCTCGTCACCATCGCCTTCGGCGTCGTGGTCCAGCAATTGCTGAACAATTTCAGCTGGACCGGCGGACCCAACGGACTGGTCGGTATTCCGGCGCCCAGCCTGTTCGGCCATTCCTTTGCCGATCCGCTGGTGATCTTCGGCTGGAAGCTGCCGAGCCAGGCGAATTTCTATTATCTGTCGGCCGCACTGGTCGTCGTCGCCATCGTCACCGCGCATCGGCTGCACGGTTCGCGCATCGGTCTGGCCTGGAATGCGCTGCGCGCCGACGAGATCGCCGCCAAGGCGCAAGGCATCAATGTGGCGTGGTTCAAGGTTCTGGCCTTCGCCGTTGACGCCTTTCTCGCCGCCTTCGCCGGCACGATCTACGCCTTCTACGTCTCCTACATTTCTCCCGACAATTTCACCTTCCTGGTCTCCGTCACCATCATGACCATGGTCATCGT
>NZ_RZOM01001224.1:0-1662 GCF_003999175.1 Mesorhizobium sp. M7A.F.Ca.ET.027.03.2.1
GAGATAGCTCTTGCCCAGCGTGATGATGCCGATCTTCGGGTTGCGGCCGCCCGAATAGACGATGCGGTTCAGCCCGTTGGCAAGGATGAAGGCGGAAGCCGCGGCGCGCTTGTGCTCATGCAGCCGCTCCTCCTGACCGAGCATATCGATCTCGTGGCGAATGTTGAGACCGCCTGATGGCATGTCGAAATCCGGCACGACGATGTTCAGCCGCTCGAGCGCGGCATCGACCGAGGCGGTCGATTCGATGTTATCCTTGACGCATTTGATCGCCGCCCAGGTACCGGCAAAGCGCGACATGGCAAAGCCGTAGAGCCCGTAATCGATGATCTCCTGGACACCGGCGGGATTGAGGATCGGCACCATCGTGTCGACGAACAGGAATTCGGTGGCGTGCGCATTGGTCGAGGATTCGGCCATATGGTCATCGCCCATCAGCGCAAGCACGCCGCCATGCTTCGACGATCCGGCGAGGTTGGCGTGGCGGAACACGTCGCCTGAGCGATCGACACCCGGTCCCTTGCCGTACCAGACCGAAAAGACGCCGTCATGAGTGCCCTCGCCCAGCAGTTCCGTCTGCTGCGTTCCCCAGCAAGCGGTGGCGGCAAGCTCCTCGTTGAGACCCGGCTGGAAGACGATGTCAGCCTGGGCGAGCTGTTTCTTCGCCTTCCAAAGCTGCATGTCGAGGCCGCCGAGCGGCGAACCGCGATAGCCGGAGACGAAGCCGGCCGTGTTCAGGCCGGCGCGGCGATCACGCTCGCGCTGCATCAGCAGCATGCGAATGACCGCCTGCGCGCCAGACAGGAAGATGCGCTCCTTTGCGAGATCGAACTTGTCGTCGAGCGCGACGTCGTGCAGCGTCATCAGGCATTTCCTCTGCGGAGGCCACGCGGGGCAGGCAGCCAACGTCGGGGTCGGATGACGCATCCTTTCTCCCCTTGCAAGGCAGGTCAAACAAAATCGCAGATGCCAGGCAACGCGCAACGAACCGTCCGCGGCCATCCTGAATCGGGTATGAAACCGATCCGTGGACATTGCCCTGCGCACGAAAATTTCAGCTGCGGTCCGGGCGACCGCGCCGCATCAGCCGCCCTTCGAGCAATCCGGCTTCGGTTCGCCCGGCAGCTTGCCGTCGGGATGGCCGACGAGATCGGGATTGGCGGTGTAGAGTTGGTCGATGACCAGCGGCCGGTCGGGCAGGATCGACTGGTCTTCCGTCGACATCAGCGTGGTATCGATCTTCTGCAGGACCGCGCCGTCGGCGCCCTTGACGCTGATGGCAATCGCATAGGGCTTGTTCTTGACGACGCAGGTCAGTGCCGGGCTCTCCAGCGTCACCTTGTCGAGCTTCGGCCAGACCTTCTGCTCGACGACCAGAGGCGCGCCGCCGGCGGGATCCTGGAAGCTGGCGACCGCGACCTGGCCCTCTCCCATCGGCTTCAGCGGCCGCAGGGTCACTACATAAGTGGCCCTTGCGAGGCGGTAGTTGAAGACGAATATCTTACCGGAAATCTCGAACAGCTTGCCTTCGTCATTGCCGCTATCGCGGCAGGCGCCCAGCGCAACGGCCGCGATGAGTGCCGCGCCGACAAGGATCGAACGGGAAAGGCCGCTACGCATTCTTGACCTCATTTTCCGCCATGCGACGGCGATGGTAGTGAC
>NZ_RZOM01001225.1:0-1659 GCF_003999175.1 Mesorhizobium sp. M7A.F.Ca.ET.027.03.2.1
GCCGCATGGCGCGGAGAGGCGCAGGCGCAGACCGGCAGTGAACCGACTTTCGGCCAGCACGAAGTCATCATTCGCGAGGTCAACACCTATGTCGACATCTCGAATCAGCTTCTCGCCGACAGTGCCGGCCAGGCCGAGGCCGAAGTGCGCCTCGCGCTTGCTGAGGACTTCGGCAAGAAGGAAGCCACCGCCTTTGTGAACGGCACGAATGTGCTCGACCCGGAAGGCTTGATGACCAACGCCAGCATCGGCGAGACGGTTTCGGGTGGCGCTTCGACGCTGACGGCAGACGGCCTTATCAACGCGATGTATGCTATTCCGGCCGCTTATCGCAACGCCGGTAGTTGGCTTATGAACGGCACCAGCTTGGCCGCTGTTCGTAAGATGAAGGATTCTGTGACGGGCGCATATATCTGGCAGCCGGCGCTTGCGCTGGGTCAGCCGGAAACGCTGCTGGGCCGCCCTGTACTGGAGGCCGTCGACATGGCCGACGTTGGCGCCGGGAACTATCCAGTGCTCTTCGGTGACTTCTCTGGTTATCGGATTGTCGACCGGCTGGCCTTGTCGATTCTGGTCAATCCCTACATCCAGGCGACCAACGGCATCACCCGCATTCACGCAACGCGTCGCGTTGGCGGTGGCGTT
This sequence comes from Mesorhizobium sp. M7A.F.Ca.ET.027.03.2.1, assembly GCF_003999175.1. Lineage (NCBI taxonomy): Bacteria > Pseudomonadati > Pseudomonadota > Alphaproteobacteria > Hyphomicrobiales > Phyllobacteriaceae > Mesorhizobium > Mesorhizobium sp. M7A.F.Ca.ET.027.03.2.1. The sequence continues at coordinate 646 of NZ_RZOM01001225.1, forward strand.
ATCCAGCCGGCCAAGTTCCGCAAGGTCAAGGTCGCCGCTTCTTAATCAATTTCATATCGGGCGGTCTTTTGTGGCCGCCCGTTCCTCATTCATTCTCAAAATTAGGAATTTCTAATGCGCGATCTCGCAAACAATATCTCGGCCGCTCAGACGCTTGCTCCGGTTGACTATGCCGCTACCACGAAGGGCACGGCTGTTGACCTTTTGGGCTACAACGGCGCCGCACTCGTCATCAATACCGGCGCCATCACGACCTCCGGTCTCTACGTTGTTAAGATGCAGGAATCCGACACAACGACAGACGGCGACTTTACCGACGTCCTTGCCGCCGACCTGGTCGGCACGCTGCCGGCAAGCCTTGCTGCCACGTCTACGTACAAACAGGGCTATATCGGCAATCGCCGTTACATCCGTGCCGTAATTACAAAGACGTCCGGCACGTCGATTGTGGCCGGCGCTGTCGTGATCAAGGGCAACGCCCAAGTTCGTCCGGCATCCTAATCGGCATCCGGCGGGTGTTTGAACGGTGCTGGTCGGCGCCGGAGAAAGATCGTCGCGGCCCGCCAACCTTACCGCATCGATCACGGCAAGTGGGGAGTAGTGCCCCCGCGCAAAGCAGCGGGCCGCCACGCAGGACGCTGGGGGCCCGCTCGCACAATGGAGACAACCATGCCATCGAAAGGACCGCGCCTTTGCGCGTGCGGTCGCGTCGTGCCGCCTGGCCTAACGTGCGTCTGCGCCAAGGCTAGGAAGGCCACCGCGGATAGCAAACGGCCTTCGGCCCGCGCACGCGGATATGACGGCGACTGGCAAGCAGCCCGCGCCAAACACTTGGCCAGCCATCCGTCATGCGTTGAGTGCGGTGAGCCGGCAACGCTGGTTGACCACATCGTATCGATCCGCAAGGCACCGCATAGGCGGCTCGACCCCACCAACTTTGCCAGCATGTGCCCGACCTGCCATGGCAGAAAGACGGCTGCCGTCGATGGTAGCTTTGGGCGCGCAACGTAGAGG
>NZ_RZOM01001226.1:0-1658 GCF_003999175.1 Mesorhizobium sp. M7A.F.Ca.ET.027.03.2.1
CCCTTGAGCAGCATCTGCCATGTCCGTGACAGCACCCTGACCGACAGCGTCCTGGCGAAATCGGCGCCGCGCTGCCGCTCGTCCTCCGACAGCGAGGCATCCTCGATGGCCGTCGGCACGAAACGCAGCCGGGTGACGAGATGGTTGAATTCGGCAAGGTCGGTCAGCACGGCGGCTGGATCGGCGCCGGTGTCATACTGCGCACGGAATTCGCCAAGGGCTGCCGCCACATCGCCCTTCATCACATGTTCGAACAGGTCGACGATGCGGGCGCGGTCGGCGAGCCCGAGCATCGCCCGAACCGCATCGGCGCCGACAGAGCCGGCGCCATGGGCAATCGCCTGGTCGAGGATGGAGAGCGAATCACGGGCCGAGCCCTCGGCGGCGCGCGCGATCATCGCCAGCGCGTCGTCGTCGACCGAAATGCCTTCCTGGGCCGAGATCGAGGACAGATGCGCGACCAGAGCGCCGGCGTCGATGCGCCTCAGGTCGAAGCGTTGGCAGCGCGACAGAACGGTGATCGGGACCTTGCGGATTTCGGTGGTGGCGAAGATGAATTTGACGTGCGGCGGCGGCTCTTCCAGCGTCTTCAGAAGGCCGTTGAAGGCCTGCGTCGACAGCATGTGCACTTCGTCGATGATGTAGACCTTGTAGCGGGCCGAGACCGGCGCGTAGCGCACGCGCTCGATGATATCCCTGATGTCGTCGATGCCGGTGTGCGAGGCGGCGTCCATCTCGATGACGTCGACATGGCGGCCTTCCATGATCGCCTGGCAATGTTCGCCGAGGACGGCGAGGTCGACCGAAGGCTGGTCGATATCGGCGGTTTTATAATTCAGGGCCCGCGCGAGGATGCGCGCCGTCGTGGTCTTGCCGACGCCGCGCACGCCGGTCAGCATCCAGGCCTGGGCGATGCGGCCGGTGGCAAAGGCGTTGGTGAGGGTGCGCACCATCGGCTCCTGGCCGACCAACTCGGAAAAATTCGAAGGACGGTACTTGCGCGCCAGCACGCGATAGGCGGCGGCCTTGCCTATCTCCAGGCTTTTTGGTCCCGAATTTCCGGCTTCGCTCATACGCCCGTAAAGCTCCAAATGGCCGCGCCCGAAGGCGGCCGATTCCTGCGCATAGTCTCGCCCGCGCTGCAATGCGTCGTCAATATCGCGAGAGGGGCCGATGAGGTGGGAGGCTGGAACAATGACCCGTTCCGGGCTCGTTAGGGCTGCTTCCTTCCGGACCTGACCCGGTTGGCGAGTGGATCGTCCACCACCAACCTCCCGCTTTCCATATCGGCAATTGCGCGACGAAATGCAAGTCCGCCGAAGAAATCGTTAAATGTCGAATCGGCGCACCAGACCGTGAGGGCGCAATGATTCACTTGCAGCCCCCTTGCCGCCGCTCTAGCCTTCATGTGTTGAGCAAACCAAGAAAAGCAAGGGAAACGCCGATGCTGCCGGGCCTGGAGGCCGGATTTACGCTGGACGCACGGCTGGAGGCGGACAGCGAACAGTTGATGTGGCTTGGGCTGTGCGAGCTGCGGGTGATGAACGACCGCCGCTGGCCATGGCTGCTGCTGGTGCCGCAGCGGCCCGGCGCGGAGGAAATCCATGACATGACGCCACTCGACCAGGCGATGCTGACCTTCGAGACCAATATGGTGG
>NZ_RZOM01001227.1:0-1647 GCF_003999175.1 Mesorhizobium sp. M7A.F.Ca.ET.027.03.2.1
CCAGCCAGTCCCGCGCCTCGGAGACTGACGCAGTCGCCGAGATGGACGGGCTGATTGCCTGTTGGAAACGCATATGCCCGCCGATGACGGCCGGATCTCGTTGGTGCATGGCGACTACCGGCTGGACAATCTGATCTTCGCGCCGGACCGGCCGAAGGTGCTGGCGGTGCTCGACTGGGAGTTGTCGACATCAGGCCACCCCTTCGCCGATATCGCCTATCAATGCATGCAATGGCGGCTGCCGCACGCTTCCGGCTTTCGCGGCCTGGGCGGTGTCGACCGTTCCGCACTCGGCCTGCCCTCCGAGGAGGACTACGTCGCCGCCTACTGCCGGCGGCGCGGGCTCACCGGTATCGGCAACTGGACGTTCTACCTCGCCTTTTCCTTCTTCCGGCTGGCCGCGATTTGCCAGGGCGTCTACAAGCGGGCGCTGGACGGCAACGCCTCCAATCCGGAAAAGGCCCGGACCTATGGCGAGGCGGTAAAGCTGCTTTCGCGCCTTGCCGCGAAGCTGATCGACAAGGAGGCGTGATGGGCCGCTTTGACGGAGCAAAGGTGCTGATCACGGGTGCCGCCAACCTCGACAAGCGTCGGCACGATCCGAAGCATACCGCTTGGGAACCTCCCGTGCCCTTGTCCGTTTCCGTACAGCGTATATAATTTAGCCAGCCACCAACCAACCAAAGGCACCAGATCTTGCCGCAGAGCGTCCAGACACGCCGCGAGAAACAAAAGGCCGAACTGCGCTCCGAACTGGTCGAGGCCGCGCACAAGCTCGTCCAGGAAGAAGGCTATGAAGGCCTGACCATCCGCAAGCTGGCCAAACGGGTCGGCTACGCCCCGATGTCTGTCTATTCCTACTTCGCCGACAAGCAGGACATCCTGTTCGCTCTGGCCGAGGATGCGTTCGAGACGCTGGCCCGCCGCATCGAGGAGCATCCATCCGATGATCCAATCGAGGCCTTGCAGGCGGTGATGACCGAATATGCCGCTTTCGGACTCGGCAATCCCAACGAATACCGCACCGTCTTCATGACCGAAAAGACCAAGCTGCCGGAAGGCTACAATGAAATGGAGGAAAGCAACCCTGCTATGAAGGTGCTGATCAGCAGGGTCGAGGCCTGCGTCGCCGCCGGCAAATTGCAGGGCGATCCGCGCGCCATCGCCACCATGCTGTGGGCGGTCGGCCACGGCACGATCTCGCTGCTCATCACCTTTCCGTTCTACCCCTTCGGCGATCCGCAGGCCTTCGTGAAGCGGATGTGCGATTTCACGCTCGCCACGCTCAGCACGCAAAACGTCCCGCCGCTGACCGAGACACCGGTCAACTGCTGAGCGTCGTTTCCTTTGGTTTGTGTATTCTCCTCCAGACCTGGGGGGTCTTGGTTAACAAAAAATTTATTGTACGCGTACGGTTTTCCTTGAACTTCGCGATCGACGGGCGTATATGTACAGCACATCGTACATGTACGAGAGCAATTCACCCGTCGGTACGAATTGAATTCGACCCGGAAACCGGAGACTGACAATGAAAAAGACACTCCTCACCCTCGCCGCCGTGCTGGCACTTTCGGGCTCGGCCTTCGCCGCCAACACCACCCATCCCGTCAAGCATGCGCCGGTGGCGGCCTGCGTTGACACCAGGAC
>NZ_RZOM01001228.1:0-1647 GCF_003999175.1 Mesorhizobium sp. M7A.F.Ca.ET.027.03.2.1
GATTGCCTCGTAGCGCGCGCGCCCGGCAGCGACAAACCCGCGCCAGGCCTGAGGGGCGAGGATGATCTCCTGCAATTTCGCGCCAAGAGCTGCTGCGTCGCCGGGCGGAACATGCCAGCCGGTCTCCCCGTCGCTGACCACTTCCACCAGCCCGCCTATCGCCGACACAAGCGGCGGCCGGCCGTATGCCATCGCCTCAATGGCGACGCGGCCCAGCGATTCCGGACGCCGCGACGGCACGGTGACGATATCGGCCCATCGATAATGCTCCGAAGGGTCGGGAATGAAAGGCAGGACTCTGACGCGCCCGGTAAGCCCCATGGTTTCGACCAGTTCGGCAAGCGCATGCTCGCGCTCAGTGCTTTCGAAGGCGCCGCCGACCAGTCGCACCTCGATCCTCGCTTGGAGTTCCGCCGGCATCGAGGCGATCGCCTCCAGCAGGATCTCCTGCCCCTTGATCCGGTTGATACGGCCAAGCAGCAGCACCCGCAATGGGCGCTTGCCATCATACGTCATCGGTTCGACCGCCGCCGGCCCGGCAACACCGTTGTAGACGACATACGCACGCGCCGCCTTGGGATCACCAAACGCGGCGCGTGTCGCGTGTGAATTGAAGATCAGATCGGCATGGCTCCAGCGCATCAGGCCGACGAGTATCCTGCGCATGGCGCCTTCGGGGATTTCGTGGATGTGCAGGACGGCCTTTTGGGGAAGAAGGCGTGCGGCCAGCGCGTAGTCGGCCACGATCGAGGTGTTGACATAGACGAGGTCGCAATCCTTGAGCCGCCGCCACGCCCTGAACACGGCAACCGGCAATCGCGCCATCTCGACGGTCGCAAGGCGCGCAATGGCCTGGCGCCTCAGCACCCACAGCGGTTCGAAGACGATCCGGCTGGCATGCGCTTCCAGAATCCGCACGATCGGCCCGCTACGTGGCAAAACCACTTCGATGTCGGCCGACGGAAACGCGGCGCGCAACGCGGCAACGCTCTCCGCAAAGCTGCGGTCAGAACCATAGAGTTCATAACCCTGATGAACGCAGGCAATCCGCATCTTTATATCCCGCCGGGTGCTACAACCATCGCGCTGGGCGATTGTGGCAGAAGCCCGTCCGCAAGAATCATGCCTGGTTCGATACGCCCGACTGCCGGCCGTACGCCCCAGGCATTGCTTCGTTTCGATACAGCTACGCACAGAAGGGTTGACCGAGAATGAAACAACCATCGGCTTCAACACCGTTTTTTTACAACCCCGCGCGATGATCCCTCGCAGGATACCGAAATCGGGAGCTGGCACGGAAGTTGCCATCTGCCCATTATAAATTAAGCGATATCTAATGTATGAGACATGTGAAAGTGCCGCCGGCCATGAAACCAGAAACGCCCGCCATTCTGATCCTGGGGACCCGCGGCATACCCGCGGCCCATGGCGGCTTTGAAACCTTTGCCGAAAAACTGGCGCTATTTCTTGTCGGGCGCGGTTGGAAGGTCGGCGTCTATTGCCAGGATGAGGTCGAGCGGATCGACCAGAGGGTGCGCAACGAAACCTGGCGCGGCATCGAGCTCATTCACATCCAGGTCGCCTCCAAGGGACCGCGCGCGACGCTGGAATTCGACTGGCAATGCGCCCGCGACGCCGCCCGGCGAC
>NZ_RZOM01001229.1:0-1634 GCF_003999175.1 Mesorhizobium sp. M7A.F.Ca.ET.027.03.2.1
GCGCAATGCCGTGCCAGACGCCGTCGCGATGGCGGGCGGCGCGCACCGGCGGGTTCATCTGGATCAGCGTGCCGAGCCGCGCATAGTCGTCGGCGCTGAGCGTCAAATGATGCGGCGTCGCCTCGCAGGTCGCGACATCCTTGTGCTGTTCGAGGAGCAAAATCTCCTCGGCGGTCGAGATGTGCAGGACATGAATGCGGGCGCGAACGCTGCGCGCGATGCGTACAAGCCGTTCGGTACAGCGCAAGGCGGCGATCTCGTCACGCCAGACAGGGTGCGATGCCGGGTCGCCCTCGATGCGCTCGCCAAGACGCTCGCGCAGCCGGAATTCGTCTTCCGAATGAAAGGCGGCACGGCGGCGCGTGTTTCTCAGGATCGAGGCGACACCTTCGTCGTCCTCGACCAGCAGGTCGCCGGTGGACGAGCCCATGAAAACCTTGATCCCGGCCGCGCCCGGCAACCGCTCAAGCTCGCCGACATCCCCAGCGTTTTCGCGGGTGCCGCCGACCCAGAAGGCAAAATCGCAATGCATGCGATCCGTGCCGCGCCGAACCTTGTCGGCAAGCGCTGCCTCGCTGGTGGTCAAAGGATTGGTGTTGGGCATCTCGAACACGGCGGTGACGCCGCCAAGCACGGCCGCGCGCGAACCCGTTTCCAAATCTTCCTTGTGCTCCGATCCCGGCTCACGAAAGTGCACCTGGCTGTCGATGACGCCCGGCAGGATATGCAGGCCGCGGCAATCGATCGTCTCGCCCGCCGAGGCCTGGCGGAGATCGCCGATGGCGGCGATGCGCGCGCCCTTCACGCCGATGTCGCGTCTCCCTTCGCCGTCGTGGTTGACCACGGTGCCGCCTGTCAGGATGAGGTCGTAGATCATGGCCATGCTCTCTTGCGGGGGGAGTGCCAGCGGCTTACGTAAAGGCCGACCGTTTTGCAAGATCAGGTTGCTTTTCCGCCCATGCCCTTTGCCCAGCTCAAAGACCGCGCCCTCGTTTCCGTATCAGGTCCGGATGCCGAGCATTTTTTGCAGAACATCCTGACCACCGATCTCGACATCCTGGCTCCCGGCGAAGCCAAGCCCGGTGCGCTGCTGACGCCGCAAGGCAAGATCCTGTTCGATTTCCTGATCTCCCGCACCGGCGAGAATGCATTCCGGCTCGAATGCCGAGCCGACATATCGGACGATTTCATACGCCGGCTGACGCTCTACAAACTGCGCGCCAAGGTCGAGATTGCCAAATCCGATCAGGCATTTGTCACCGTTGCATGGGGACATGAATCAACACCCTCGCAATCCGATTCAACGGCGGCCGCCGACACGCGCTTTCCGAAGGGTGCCGTCACGCGTTCCTATGGCGAAACAGATGAGCGCAGCGATCTTGCCGCGTGGCAAGCCTTCCGCATTGCCGGCGGCATTGCCGAAAGCGGCAGCGACTACCAACTCGGAGACGCCTTTCCCCACGACGTGCTGCTGGACGAAACCGGTGGCGTCGGCTTCAAGAAGGGCTGCTATGTCGGCCAGGAGGTCGTCTCGCGCATGCAGCATCGCGGCACCGCCAGGCGACGCGTTCTGATCGTGTCAGCCGACCGGCCCCTGCCCGCGCCCCGCTCCGAACTGCCCGTCGAAGGCAGGC
>NZ_RZOM01000122.1:0-9062 GCF_003999175.1 Mesorhizobium sp. M7A.F.Ca.ET.027.03.2.1
CAGCATATCGAGGTCGATTACGACCTGCCGCAGACCTCGCTGCAGCTCGCCTTTCCCGGCGTGAAACGCAAGGCGGCGGTTTTCTTCCCCGCCGTGCTGATGAACGAGATTCTTGGCGGCGGCACCTTCACCTCCCGCCTGTTCCAGGAAGTGCGCGAAAAGCGCGGGCTGGCCTACAGCGTCAACTCCTCGCTCATCAACCAGGACCACGCCAACGCGCTGATCGTCAGCACCGGCACCCGCTCCGACCGTGCGTCCGAAACGCTCGGCATCATCCGCGACGTGGTCAAGCGACTGGCCGAAGAAGGCCCGACCGAAGCGGAACTGGCGGCCACCAAGAAATACATGATCGGCGCCTACGCCATCAACAATCTGGACTCGTCCAGCGCCATCGCCTCGACGCTGGTCGAGTTGCAGCTCGACGATCTCGGCATCGACTACATGCAGCGCCGCGCCGGCTACATCAACGCGGTGACGCTCAATCAGGTCAAGGCGGCGGCGAAGAAGCTGCTGACCGCCGAGCCGACCATCATGGTCATCGGCCCGAAACTGGCCGGAGCCGGCAAGGGATGAGAGCGGGCACGCATTTCTCTTTTCCGGACGCCGGCGCCGCCCCTCATCGCCCTGCCGGGCACTTCTCCCCGTATAGTAACGGGGAGCAGGGGGTTGGCCGCAACCTCGGCCCCCACCTTGCAACCTTGGTGATTGGCGAAATCGGCGATGGCAGCACCCTTCTCCCCGTCACTATACGGGGAGAGGATGCCGGCAGGCAGGTGAGGGGCGGCGCCAACTTCAACAATTGGCGGTCTCCGTCGCCGGCCAGAAACGAGGCAGGAGTCACGCAAAATGGCGCCTAGCTTCGGCATCGCCTTCGGCGGCGGCGGTGCGCGTGGGCTGGCGCATATCCATGTCATCGAGGCGCTGGACGAGTTGGGCATCAAGCCGGTGGCGATTGCCGGCTCGTCGATCGGCGCCATCATGGGCGCCGGCATGGCATCGGGCATGACCGGCAAGGACATCCACGACTATGCCCGCTCGATCCTCGGCCGCCGCGCCCAAGTGGCGAGCCGCATGTGGCGGGCGCGGCCGGGCACCATCGCCGAAGCCATGCAGGGCGGCATCCGCGTCAGCCAGTTCAATGTCGAGCGCATCCTGAAAGCCTTTCTGCCCGAGGCCATTCCCGAAACCTTCGCCGAGCTGCAAATCCCGCTGAAGGTGACGGCGACCGACTATTTCGGCCACAAGCTCGCTGTCTTCGAAGACGGCGACCTGCACTCGGCGCTGGCGGCCTCGGCGGCCATCCCCGCCGTGTTCCGCCCGGTGACACGCGACGGCAGGCTGCTGATCGACGGCGGCATCTACAATCCCGTGCCGTTCGACCTGATTGAGAACGACGCCGACATCATCATCGGCGTCGACGTGGTCGGCGCGCCGGAAGAGGCCGACCGCAAACAGCCGACCTCCGTCGACCTGATGTTCGGCGCCACGCAATTGATGATGCAGTCGATCATCGCCAACAAGCTGAAGCAATGCCGCCCCGACATCCTGGTCCGCCCGGCGGTCTCGAGATACCGCGTCCTCGATTTCCTGAAGATCGATGCTTTGATGAACGAAACGGTGGATATCAAGGACGAGCTGAAGCGGCAGGTGGAGAAGGTGCTGGAGGCGAGGAATAGTGCCGCCATCAAGAGGAGGCGGGGGAAACAGGTCGGGTGAAGGTGGTGGCGTGCCGCTGAGGCCTGACGCCCCATTCTGCTTGCGAACAACTTTAGGCGAGAAAAAGACGACCTATGGGAACGATCGCATTTGACCCGATGCGGATATAGGCAAGTTCACCGCCGAATGGCGGCTAAGCGACTCAACGTCGTCGTCTAACGACTGGACTCAGCCCAAAATCTGCCGTGGCGTAAACGGCCGCTTCTGTACTCTCTTTCCTGTTAGCTGACGGTTAGTAGACGGCCCAACGCGTTGCCTTGCGACTATGGCTGTTCTAGGTTCGTTCTATGCTCCCAAGCTACACAAGTTCCAGGGACGGGTAGGACGGTAGAATGCATAGGGGTGGGATCGCCGACAAGGTGGGCAACCGCTTCGAAGCGCGCTGGCTAACACATCAGTTGCTCGGATTATTGGACGGCACCGTTCAAGAGGTCACTGTCGAAACGCTCGGCGACGAGCAGCAGGGGTTCGAGTTTTCGCTGACCCGTGCCGCCGGGAGCGAGTGGCACCAGTGCAAACGTCAGACCGCCTCAGGGATTTGGTCGATCGCTGCACTCGATGCCGCCGGCGTGCTGAGAGCATTCCGTACGAAGGCTGCGACCGAGGGCGCACGCTGCCTATTCGTGTCGAGCGATCCCTCGCCACCTTTAAAACTGCTCCTGGACAAGCTGCCAGTGACACATAGTCTAGAGGCGTTCGAGACGAGCCTGTCAGAGAGGGAAACGCAGCATTGGTGTCTGCTCAAAGAGCGATTGGGCTGCGACGGTACCGAGGCGTTTCGATTCCTCAACGGAACTGAATTCCGCACTTTGTCTGAGTCCGATCTCACTGAAAATCTGCGGGCGAGGATTGCCTATTGGTTCAAAGGCGATCCCGACAGCATCGCTGCGCGGTTCCGTACCTGGCTCGAGGAAGAACGCAACTTCAACCGGCCGCTCGTCTACGACGATGTCATCGGCTTTGTTCGCGGCGCGGGCATTGAGACTAAGCAATATGAACTCGACCGGGCGTTGCCGGGACGTATCCGCGATGCGACCACAAGCTACCTTGGTTCCTATCCACCGCTAGGTGCAGGCCTCTACCGCATCGAACGCGCGGCAGTGCGAGACGTGCTTGGCGGGTTGCAGGGGGGTGCAAGGGTGGTCTTGCTCTCCGGTGCCGCTGGCATCGGTAAGTCGGCGATTCTCTCCGATGTAATCGAGCAACTCCGAGCCCAAGGGACGCTCCATCTCGCTTTTCGCGTCGACCAAGCCGGCTCCATCGCAACGCTCGACGAACTTGGCGTGCAAACGCTTGGGACCGCTGACAATCCGGTGGTCTCGAACAGCTTGCCGCCAACAGGCGCGCGGTGCTCGTAGTTGATCAAGCAGATGCAGTCAGCGAAGTATCGGGAAGGATCGCTGAACTGCGCCGCGTGGTGCTCGACCTAGTCCGCAAGGCTACGCAATATCCACATGTCCAACTGATCTTCGCTTGTCGCAGCTTCGATCTCGAGAACGATCACGCATTCCGTCAGATCGCCGAGGCCAAAGGCAATGTGCGGGTGGATGTCGGATCTTTCGAACGTTCTGAAATGAATCCGGTGCTTGCGCGGCTCGGCATTCTATATGATCCCGACAATGCACGGCTGATGGCGCTGCTAGCACTTCCTATTGGCCTGACGCTCGCAGCTGCGCTCGCGCAAAGCGGGATTAGCGACTTGCGTCGGGTAGAACATCTCTCTGAACTCTATGGCCGACTGCTCGCCTCGCGAGAGCAGGAGATCCAGCGCGACTTTCGTCCCGGCTGGAGCGTATTCGCCCCGCTAACCACGCTCGCAATGGCGATGAGCGAGCGACAGGAACTTATTGCCCCCGTAGTAGCGCTCGATCCTTTTGCAGGCGCGCTCGATATCCTTCAGCGCGCTGGACTGATTGTCGTTCGCGGCCAGCGCCTCGGATTCCTACATGAATCGCTGTTCGATTATCTGCATGCCCGCGCCTATGTACAGGAGCGCAAGCCGCTGATCGATTTCCTGCTGGCCAGCCCGCAAACCTTGTTCCGTCGCACTCAGGTTCGCCAGATACTCGCATTCGAAAGAGAACTTGAGCGAGCCCGTTACCTTGTTGATTTGGGCGCGATCTTAGGCAATGCGCGGGTGCGCCCGCATATCCGGGAGACAGTTGTGCGCTGGCTAGCGACAATTCCCGACCCGACGGCGGCAGAATGGGAGTTGATAGAGAGATACGCCCGGCACGGCGGACTGCCGGTCAAATCGGGCAACGTCATTTACGAACGGAAGCCATGGTTCGACCTGCTCCATACCCGAGGCGTGATCCAGGCTTGGCTCGCGTGTGACGGGGAGGATTTGAACTGGGCGCTCGGCTTCCTGCGATCGGTCGCGCCGTTCGCTCCTGTTGAAGTTTCCCAGCTGCTCAGCGGCTTTCTCGAGCGTCGGCCCGAGCGCATCCGAGATGTCTTTGGAGCATTGCGCTTCATCGACCCCAAGGCCGATGCCAAGCCCCTCGCCGATTGCCTGATCGCCACGCTCGACCGCGCGGTACCTGAGGATTGGGAAATCGGCGGCAACGACTGGGACGATTATTACGGGTCTTGGATCAAGACCTCACCTGATGAAGCGGCGCGCATTTTTGGCGCGCAACTGGGGCGCTGGTTCCGGCTCCATCAGGAAGGACATCCCTTCAAGAATCGCTACGAGGATGGCGGCGCGTCGATGCATTGGCTAGGCGAGCTCGCCAAGGCTGCTCCTCTGCCGTTCCTTGAGCAGATACTGCCTTTCATGCGGCTCGCGATGGAGCGTTCTGTCGAAGGCAATTCACGACCTGCCAACGATTCAATATGGCATTGGCGGCACTGGGACCGGACCGATGTACGATCGGTCGACTTGCTCGACCTAGTGCGGGCGTCGCTGGCCCAAGTCGCGCGGGAGAACCCGCAAGCCGTGGCTCGATTGCTCCGCGCGATGGAGCCTGAAGCGTATATCACAAGTTTGCATTTTTTGCTCGAGACGGTTGCGACAAACCCAGAGGCGCTGCGCGACCTGCTTGTCGAGCAGCTAGATAGTCCGGGGCTATTCAAAGCGGGTTGGCACAGTGCCGACGCGCATTCGGCCGGGAGCGCGATCGCTGCCGCCTTGCCTTGGCTTACACCCTGTGAACGCGAGCGATGCGAAGCGGTGATTTTTGCGCTGCGGCCCGAAATCGACTGCGCGAAGCGCGCATTGGCGCGGTCTGAAAATGCGGAGGTTGAGCCGGGACTGGCGCCGAAGCTAGGCGACTACCCGACCTGGTGTCTCAACGATTCTGGGAAGCGCGAATGGTCGGTGCTGCGACAGATTGGTGCGGAGCGGTTATCGCCCCACGCTTTGCGGCGGTTGGCCGAACTTGACCGAAAGTTCGTTGGGCAGAAGCCCGAGCAACCGGACGGTATCCGCGGCGGTATGGTTCGCTCGCCCATCGACGGTGAATGCACCAAGCTCATGAATGACGCGGCCTGGCTGCGCGCGGTCGCCAAGTTTAGCTTGCCGCGCGAGCGGCGCTTCTGGGGAGAGGATGGATTGCGTGGCGGCGCGAGGGAATTGTCGTGCGAATTGAAGGAGCGGGCCAAAGAGGCGCCCGAGCGTTTCCTGATGTTGCTGGGTCGGTTTCCCCAAGGTACGCACAAGGATTTCGCCTGGGGCATCACTGCCGGCATCGCAGAGGGCAAGCCCGACGCCGATATGATCGAACGGGTACTCATTGCTGTGGAGGCGAATCCTGCCGCGAAACCGGACGACCGCTCGTTGATCTGGATGATTCGGGCGTGTAAGAGGCCGATCGGTCCGCTTGCCGAAGCTTTGCTGCTTGCTGTTGCCGCGAAAGCCGACGACAGCACGGGCATCGGCGACATAAACCGCGGCGAGCGCGAAAAAGGACCCGACTGGAAACAGGCTTTTACACTAGGCGGCGACCTTAGCGGCAAGGCGATCAATTCGGCACGCGGCGCTGCGCTCGAAGTTCTCGGAAGCGTATGCTGGCTCTCGAAAGAGACGTTCGAGAAGTACCGCTCGACGATCGACGCGATCGTCGGCGCCCCTTCGGCGCCGCATGTCCAGTCGGCGCTCAGCGGCTTGTTAATGTGTGCACTCAAGTATGAAGGAAAGCAGGGCGTTGAGTGGGTGCTCCGTACCGCTCGCGCCTGTCCCGAGGGCCTATACTCCAACGATGGCCAGCAGATCGTCAGCTGGGTCGCCGACCTCGACATCGAAGGCTTCGCGCAACTGATCAACCTTTATCTGATTAACGCCGATCCGCTCGCCCGAGGATTCGGCGCGCTAGCAGTCTTCCAGCGCTGCCTCAACGATCAGGACTGGTTGCCTCTCGCCGAGAATTTGATCGACACCGATGCCGAGTATCGCTCTGCTGCGGCCGCGATCGCCGCCGCCAATTTCGAATCTGCTCGCTTCGGTACAACCTGCACCTCCTGGCTGATCCGGTTGTTTGATGATGACGAGAAGATCGTGAGAAATGAGGCGAGCGACTGTTTTCGCCGGATGAAGGCCACTGACATCTCAGCCCATGCCGAGCTGTTCGAGGCTTATTCGGCATCCAAATATTTCGAGAGCGATCGGACGTACTTCCTGCATCGGCTCGAACATGCCCCGCCCGGTCTCGACGAACTCGTGCTCAAGCTGCTCGAGGATACGGTCAGGGAGAGAACCGGCTCGGGCCAGGATCCGCGAGCCTATGAATTGCACGAAGTCGGCGAGTTGGTGCTTAAGCTTTATGCCTCAAACATCGAACATCCAATTCGGCGGGCACGTGCGCTCGACCTGATCGACCGGCTGGTCGAGCGCGGCCTTATGGGGATGCAAAAGCTCGAGACCGTCTGACCGGTACGCTCCAGCGAGGCAAGCGCTCAACTTTTGGCGTCAGCTTTAGCGTCTCCACGGCTCGAAATCGGACAGGCCGCTCCCGGCCAACGGTGGGTTATTGGATGCCTTGTCCCTAAGGGGTCGCTCATGGCCCGAAGCGATCGCGGAGGAATAACCGTCTTCGCCCGCTTACCCCTGAAGCTAAAAGCCTGCCCCCCTCAGTCCTTCGCCCGCTCCACATAGGCGCCATCGGCCGTCATCACCACCACGCGGGTGCCCGGCGCGATGTGCGGCGGCACCAGGGTGCGTACGCCGTTGGACAGCACGGCCGGCTTGTAGGACGACGAGGCCGTCTGGCCCTTGGTCGTCGGCTCGGTTTCCACCACTTCGAAGGTGGCGCGCTGCGGCAGCACCAGGGAAATGGCAATGCCGTTGAACTGCGACACCTGCACGGCCATGCCTTCCAAGAGGTAAGGCGCCATGTCGCCGACCACGGCTTCCGACACCGCGACCTGGTCGTAGCTTTCCGGGTTCATGAAATGAAAGCCTTCGCCGTCGCGATAGAGGAAGGTATGCTCGCGCTCTTCCACATAGGCGCGCTCCACCTGTTCGGTGGTGCGGTAGCGCTCCGAAACTTTCACCCCGTCGCCGATGCGGCGCATGTCGAGCTGCGTTACAGGCGTGCCCTTGCCTGGGTGGATGTTTTCGGCAAAGAGGATCACATAAAGCTTGCCGTCCTTGTCGACGACGTTGCCTTTGCGGAGCGAACTGGCGATGACTTTCACCACGGTTTTAAATCCTGCAAGAAGAGTTGACTGGCGTTTGCCGGCTTGTGCGGCGCTGGATGGGGGCCTACCGCATCTTGGCCGCCGCCGCCAGCCCCCTTTCACCATGATCCGAGCCGCATGACCGAAGCTTCGCCCTGGTGGACGCCTGACGTTCATGCCGACCGCCGCCCGCGGCTGATGCTGCGCAACGGCATCGCCGCCAGCCTGCGCGACTGGTTCGCTGCCCATGATTTCGTCGAGGTGGAAACGGCAGCCCTGCAGGTCTCACCCGGCAACGAGGCGCATCTGGCGGCTTTCGCCACCGAAGCGGTCGGGCCGGACGGTGCAAGGGCGCCGCTCTATCTCCACACCTCGCCGGAGTTTGCCTGCAAGAAGCTGCTCGCCGCCGGTGAAATCAGGATTTTCAGCTTCGGCCCGGTCTACCGCAACCGCGAGCGCGGCCCCTTGCACCATCCCGAATTCACCATGCTCGAATGGTATCGCGTGGGCGAAGCCTATGAGAGCCTGATGCAGGATTGCGCGGCCTTCCTGGCGCTGGCCGCGACAAGGGCAGGGGCTACTCTTTTCTCGTTTCGTGGCCGCGACTGCGATCCGTTCGCCGAGCCGGAACGGCTGACGGTGGCAGATGCCTTCTCTCGCCATGCCGGCATCGATCTGCTGGCCACGGTCGCCGCCGACGGCAGCACCGATCGCGACTCGCTGTACGCCGCCTTGATCCGGGCCGGCATGCGTACCGCGCCCGACGACAGCTGGGCCGACCTGTTCAGCCGGGTGATGGTGGAAAAGATCGAGCCGTTGCTCGGGCAAGGGCGAGCGACCATCCTGTGCGAATATCCGGTGGCCGAGGCGGCACTGGCGCGGCCGAGCCCACGCGACCCACGCGTGGCGGACCGTTTCGAACTGTATTGCTGCGGCGTCGAACTCGCCAACGGCTTTGGCGAACTGACCGATGCCGACGAGCAGCGCCGGCGGTTCGTCATCGAGATGGACGAGAAGCAGCGCATCTATGGCGAGCGCTATCCGCTCGACGAGGATTTCCTCGCGGCGCTGGCCATCATGCCGCCTGCCAGCGGCATCGCGCTCGGCTTCGACCGGCTCGTCATGCTGGCGACAGGCGCGCAAAAAATCGAGGACGTGATCTGGACGCCTGTCGCCTGAGGCGCGGAAAGATCTGGCCTATTCGATTCCAGGGATCAAGACTGGACCGCGACCCCGAACCAAGAGACCACATGATCGGTACCGGATTTCAAGGTCAATCGGGAAGATCTACAGTGGCTGCTTCTGAAACGGTCGAAATCGCCATTGTCGGCGCCGGAGTTGTCGGGCTGGCGACGGCACTTCGCCTTGTCGCGGACGGCCGCGAAGTCCTGCTCATCGATCCGAACGAGCCGGGCTCCGGCGCGTCATCAGGCAATGCCGGAACGATCGCCGAATATGCCTGCATGCCGGTCGGCACTCCTGCGGTGCTGCGGGCGTTGCCAAAGCTGCTGCTTGATCCCGACAGCCCGTTTTCGCTGCGCTGGCCGGCGCTGCTGCAGCTGGCGCCATGGCTCGTTCGGTTCATGCGGCAATCGCTGCCGGCGGCCACCCGGGTCAATGCGCTGGCGCTCGCCGGACTGCTGGCCGACGCCCTCCCGGCCTGGGAAGACATGGCCGGGGAGGCCGGGCTGGAGGACCAGCTGCGCCGCAATGGCTGTCTTTACCTC
>NZ_RZOM01001230.1:0-1634 GCF_003999175.1 Mesorhizobium sp. M7A.F.Ca.ET.027.03.2.1
ATCCTCGGGTCTCCGCGACGGAGCTTCGCTCCTGCTTCGCCCGTGGATGACGAAGTCGAGAAGCTTCGGTTAATTTTCCCAAGTCGCTACAGGAAATCGCCTCAGGCGAACGGCACGGCCGTCGTGCCCTTCGGCAGCTTGGCCTCGTCGTCGGGCTCGACATGGATGGTGACGCGCACCGAGGGGATTTCGGCTTTCAGCGCGTCCTCGATGCGGTCGCAGATGACATGGCTGGCGCCGACCGACATGTCTGCGTCGACGACCAGATGAAACTCGATGAAGGTGGCGCGGCCGGCGATGCGCGTCTTGAGGTCGTGCACCTCCAGCGCGCCCTTGCAATTGGCCGAGATGACGTCACGGATGCGCAGGTGTTCCTGGGTGTCGACGGCGCGGTCCATCAGCCCGTTCATCGACGAGCCGATGACATGCCAGCCCTGCCACAGAATGTTCAAAGCCACGAGGACGGCAAGTGCGGGGTCAAGGATCTGCCAACCGGTCAGGATCGCTCCGACCAGGCCGCCGAAGACGCCGATCGAGGTGACCACGTCGGTCATGATGTGGTTGCCGTCGGCGACCAGTGCCGGTGATTTCTCCGCCCTGCCGGCGCGGATCAACGTCCAGGCCCAGAAGGCGTTGATGACCGTAGCGACGCCGTTGACGGCAAGACCTTCCCAGGGCTGTTCGAGCGGTGCCGGGGTCTGCCAGTGGCGCCAGACCTCGTTGAGGATCAAAAGGGCGGCGAGCACGATCAGCACGCCTTCCAGCACCGCCGAGAAATACTCGGCCTTGTGATGGCCGAAAGGGTGGTCCTGGTCGGCCGGCTTGTGGCTGACCTGGATCGCCCAGAAGGCTGCAACCGAGGCAATGACGTTGACGATCGATTCCAAGGCGTCCGAGTAGAGCGCCACCGAGCCGGTGACGTACCAGGCGGCAGCCTTCAGCGCGAGCACGACAAAAGCGACGATAATCGACCAGAAGGCGAGATTGGCGATTTTGCGCTTCGCGGCCGCCTTGGCCGCGATCGCCATCGTGTTCTCGGCTTCAGCCATGATCGTCAGGCGGCCTTTTCCTTGGCCTTGCGGGGCAAGTGGGCGACGATGTTCTCGATGATGCGCATGCCGGCATTGTGGCCGAGCGTCATGATCGATTCCGGGTGGAACTGTACCGCGGCGATAGGCTCCTTGCGGTGTTCGAAGGCCATGATTATGCCGTCCTCGGTCTCGGCTGTGACGATGAAATCGTCGGGCAGGCGCACCGGATCGGCAAAGATCGAGTGGTAGCGGCCGACGGTCACTTCCTTGGGCAGGCCCGAGAAGATGATGCCGGGCTTGGAGACCCGGATGCGCGACGGCTTGCCGTGCATCGGTATGTGCAGCTGCCGCAGTTCGCCGCCATAGGCCTCCGCCAATGCCTGCAGGCCAAGGCAGACGCCGAAGATCGGCAGTTCGCGGGCGCGCGCCTTCTTGATGGTTGCGGCGCAATCGAAGTCCTTCGGCGTGCCGGGGCCGGGCGACAGCACGACGAGATCGGGTTTCAGCCGGTCGAAGACTTCCTCAGGCACCGGCGAGCGAACGGTCGAGACGTTGGCGCCGGTCTGGCGGAAATAATTGGCCAGCGTGTGGACGAAACTATCC
>NZ_RZOM01001231.1:0-1631 GCF_003999175.1 Mesorhizobium sp. M7A.F.Ca.ET.027.03.2.1
TCGATGTCGCCGCGCGCCATCGCCGCCATGACGTTGGTCAGGTCATCCTCGAACTTGATGCTGACATCAAGGCCCTTGGCGGTGAAGCAGCCAAGGTCGCTGGCGATATGGACAGGCGCAAATCCCAGCCATGTCGGCGCCAGGATGCGGATCTGGTCGGCGCTGAGGGCGAGCTGCGAACTGGCGAGCAGCAGGGCTGCGGACAAGGCGGTGCCGAGTAACGGTTTCATGATTGTTCCCCAATTTTGTTCCGTACAGGCTCGCGATTTCTGACATTGATGTAAATGAGTTTATTTAGAACGATACATCGAATAACATCGATGTATCGTTCTGTGCATCATGGGGGGCGCCATGCGCCGGCTGGACAATATCGACATCCGCCTGCTGCGCGTTTTCGTGGCGCTGGCCGATTCAGGCGGGTTCGCCGCTGCGCAAATCACGCTCAACCTGTCGCAGCCGACGCTGAGCACGCATCTGGCGGAGCTGGAGAAACGCATCGGTGCGCAGCTCTGCCATCGCGGGCGCAAGCAATTCCGCCTGACCGAGGTTGGACAGGCAACCTACGATGCGGCGCAGAAGCTGTTCCGGGACCTTGACGATTTCGGACATCGCATTAATGCAGCCAGCGGCAGCCTGTCGGGCCGCTTGCGGGTCGGCACGTCGGATGGGGTCTTCACCAGTGGTGAACTGGGTATCCAGCACGCCCTCAGCCGCTTCATGGGGCCCGATTCCGACGTCTTCATCGACCTTTCGGTGGGTACGCCGTCCGAACTCGAGCAACAAGTTGCCGATGGCGGTCGCGACGTCGTCATCGGGCCGCTGTCGCAGAAAGCGCCTGGGGTCGTCTATCGCGACTATTGCGGCGAACCGCATCTTCTCTATTGCGGCCGTCGGCACCCGCTCTTTGCGATGCCCGATTCAAGGATCGATCAAGGCGCCGTCGACGCTGCGCGGTTCTCGGTGCGCAGCTATCGCCATTTCGACGACCTCTACCTTGTCGGCCATCCCAGGGCGAGTGCATCGGTCGTTCACATGGAAGCGCAGTTGATGCTGATCCTGTCGGGCAACTTCATCGGCTTTCTGCCGTGCCATTTTGCCGATCCCTGGGTCGCGGCCGGAGACATGCGGGCAATCAAGCCAAGGGCCTATTCGTTCAGTTCCATACACCGCGTCGCCTATCGCAAGACCGACGCGCAGCGCTCGCTTGTTCAGGCGTTTCTCGGTGCATTGTTCGATGCAACGCCCGTGGCCGGATAGGGCGACATGCAAGCGCGCCACCGGCGAAGATCACAAAGGGGTTTGCAGGGCCTGCAATGACCGCGTCATGTTTTCCCTGGCCTGCGGTTCGCAACGCTGGCGAAACTCTTCAGTGTGGAAGATATGCGGGCGGGCGAGGAAGCTCTTCAAGACCGCACTGCGTCCGGCCCGCCACATTGGCTCCTCCACCCAGTGGTACTCGCGCCGCACGGCGCGCTCATAGGCGTCGAAGGCGTCCGGCGCGGCTCCCAGGATCGACAGGTCCATATCCAGGAAAAGACTTGCGTCCCGTGTGGCCGCCGCGTCTTCGAACGGCGGCACCTGGTGCGTGGCGGTGGCGACGATCATTGCCGAGATGCGGTTGAGGCGTGAAG
>NZ_RZOM01001232.1:0-1629 GCF_003999175.1 Mesorhizobium sp. M7A.F.Ca.ET.027.03.2.1
GTCGCGGCACGCGCGGTCAACATTCTGGCTTGATTAGGCCAAAACGCAAAAATGGCCCGCTGGGAGAGTGGCAAGGTATCGGTCGGCGAAAATGCGGTCGCATTGGTGAAGGCGAGGAAGAAATAATCGACGAAGCCGGGCAGCCAATCTCGAAGCTCACGGTCGTTCAACGTCATCTGCGCGAACAGGAAATCGGCCTGTGCGAGCTTGACAAGGCCGCAGGTCGGCGGACCGCCGCGGTCGGTGCTCCAGAACCACAAGGCAAAAACGATGACGTTGGTGACCCAGATGTTGAGCGCGTCGATCAGCAGCGTCGTACCGCTACTGCCGGCATGGCCCTCCAGCAAGGCACGCACCAGCAGGACCAGCGAACCGCAATTGATGATGCTGATGATGGCGGTCATGGTCAGGGCTGTTCTGCGGATCATGACCCGAAACTGGCCGATCGCATGCCACTCGTGGTCCTCGACCGCCTTTCGGGTGGCGGCCTGCGTCCAGGCGGTGGCCACCGACAAGGGCAGCAGCAGGGCCGCCTCCAGCGCGGGCGCCACCCAGCGCGGCCCGAATGAGAGATTGTTGATGACCAGAAGCTGCAGGCAGATGATGACGAGAACGGCCGCACGGGCCATCCAGAAATCGAGCGCACGGTAGTGAATGACGGCGTGGTGGTGGCGCATTTTTCAAATCCTGGATGCTTTTTGGGGACGGTAACCGGTCAGGCGTAGGCGACGCCTGCCGCGATCACGCCCAAGGCGCCATGCCCGGCATGTTCAGGGTGCTGCGGGATGGCGTGTTCCATTGTTGTCTTGCTGGCATGTGATGACGGGAGAGGCGGCATGGTGGCGCGAAACTCTGCCTCAATCTTGGTTTTGCCATGGTCGGCCAAGTATACATTTTCGTAAGCTTCAAGTTCTGGGCTGTTCGTAAAACCGTCCGGTGTGATTTATCCACCGCATGACGCGAATCGACGAAACCATGAACGGTTGGCTGCCGGTCGGCAGTTCTGTTCCAGGCGACTGGTGGCAGTCGTCGATCTGGCCGGGGCTGACGCGCTATCCAGAAGCCGGCCTGGCGCTTTTATGCCTGACGCAGATCCTGTGCTGGACCGTGATGCCGGCGCTTGTCGATGCCGCCCCGCCCGGCGACGTCGTCGAGAGTTTCATGTGGGGCCGCGAATGGGTGCTTTTGACCTACAAGCATCCGCAGCTCCCCGGCTGGCTGCTCGAGATCAGCCATCTTCTGACCGGATCGTTCCGCTGGCCGCAATATCTGCTCGCCCAGCTTGTCGTCTCGGCGACCTTCGTCTTCGTCTACCTGCTGGCCCGCGACATGCTCGGGAGAACCCGCGCGCTGGCCGCCGTGCTTTTGATGCCGTCATTGTATTTCTTCGGCTGGCCGACACCGCAGTTCAATCATGATTACGCGCAGATGCCCTTCTGGGCCGCAATCTGCTGGCTGCTGTGGCGTGCGGGCCGTAGCGGTGGGCCGGGCTGGTGGCTGGCGCTCGGACTGGTGTCGGGCGTCGGGCTCTATGCCAAGTTTTCCACCGGGCTGCTGTTGCTCTTCGGGGCGATCTGGCTGTTGTCGGACACGCGGGCACGCAATCGGCCCGGCACGCCCCGGCCCTGG
>NZ_RZOM01001233.1:0-1628 GCF_003999175.1 Mesorhizobium sp. M7A.F.Ca.ET.027.03.2.1
GATAAGGACCGTGATTTCCTCCCGCGCCTTCGTCGAGAAGGCCGATCTGGCCGATATCGTCGCGGCGGTCGAAAAAGGCGGCGCCAAGCTGCTGTGGCTGGAGGATGTGCGGGAGAGCGTTCCCGCGCTGGACAAGCTTGCCGCCGCTCTGCTGTGGCGCTGGCCGCTGCAGCGGCAGGATGCGGCGAAGCCGGCCGTGATTCTGTTTACCTCGGGCTCGGAAGGCACGCCGAAGGCGGTCGTGCTGTCGCACAAGAACCTGTACGCTAACGCCATGCAGGCCGAGGCGCGGATCACCATCTCGCCGGCCGACATCCTGCTCAACGTGCTGCCGGTGTTCCACTCCTTCGGCCTGACGGGCGGCACCATCCTGCCGCTGGTCACCGGGGTAAAGCTGTTCCTCTACCCCTCGCCGCTGCACTACAAGATCATCCCCGAGGTTGCGCGCAAGGTGAAACCGACCATCATGTTCGGCACCGACACGTTCCTCGCCAACTACGCGCGCACCGCCAAGGACGGCGATTTTTCCAGCCTGCGCTTCGTCGTCGCCGGCGCCGAGGCGGTGAAGCCGGAAACCCGCCGCGTCTATCGCGAGCGCTTCCAGGCCGAGATCATCGAAGGTTTCGGGCTGACCGAGGCGGCACCGGTGGTTGCCGTCAACACGGCAATCCATGGCCGCGACGGCACGGTCGGCCGGCTGCTGCCTGCCATGCGCATGAAGCTGGAGCCGGTCGAGGGCATCTCCGACGCCGGCCAATTGTGGCTCGACGGGCCGAACCTGATGATGGGCTACATGACGTCGGACCGCCCCGGTGAGTTGCAGCCGCTGACCGGCTGGCACGATACCGGCGACATCGTCGCCGTCGACCGCGAGGGCTTCATCACCATTCGCGGCCGCGCCAAGCGCTTCGCCAAGATCGCCGGCGAGATGGTGTCGCTGGGTGCGGTCGAGATGCTGGTGCAGTCGCTGTGGCCGGAGGAGCGCCACGCGGCTGTGGCGGTGCCGGACAAGAGACGCGGCGAGCGCATCGTGCTGGTCACCACCGCCGACGATGCCAATCCCGACGAGCTGCGCAAATTCGGCAAACAGGCGGGCGCCGCCGAACTGATGGTGCCGAACGACATCGTCAAGGTGGAGGAAATCCCGGTGCTGGGTTCCGGCAAGACCGACTATGTGTCGACGAGGAAATTGGCGATCGACAGGCTGGGGCTCGGCGTCGCGGCCTGAGTCAGATCAAGCACTTCTGCGAATTTTCTAACCTATATCGGAGGGCGGCACTTTCTCGCCCTCGCGCTTGGCGCGCTTCGAATAGGCGCGCACGCTGAATGGCAGGAAGATCAGGTAGCCGGCGACCGAGGCGGTCAGCGTGTACCAGGGATAGGTCATCAGCAGGAGCACGTAGAGTACGACACCGAGGATGATCGGCAACACCCTGTCGCCCGGGATCCTTAGGCTCT
This sequence comes from Mesorhizobium sp. M7A.F.Ca.ET.027.03.2.1, assembly GCF_003999175.1. Taxonomy (NCBI): domain Bacteria; kingdom Pseudomonadati; phylum Pseudomonadota; class Alphaproteobacteria; order Hyphomicrobiales; family Phyllobacteriaceae; genus Mesorhizobium; species Mesorhizobium sp. M7A.F.Ca.ET.027.03.2.1. The sequence goes on from NZ_RZOM01001233.1 coordinate 1,459, forward strand.
TGCCGGAATAGACCGGCAGCCGGCTGACCAGCAGGAAGGCGACCAGGATGGTGAAGCCGGTGGCGACGAAGGCGGCGGGGCGACTGGGCTCCAGCCCTGTGCGCAGGAAATAGAGATAGAGCGGCAGCATCACCAGCACGGCGCCCGCCGGCGCCGGCACGCCGACGAAA
>NZ_RZOM01001234.1:0-1627 GCF_003999175.1 Mesorhizobium sp. M7A.F.Ca.ET.027.03.2.1
CAGTTGGTGCGCGCCGCCGAGGAAAGTGTCTGGCGCCGAGCCGATCCGCAGGCCCTTTTTCTCCGCCCGCTTCTTAAGGTCGAGCCCTTCCTTGACCGACAGCACGAACGGCTTTTCCGAATAGACGTGCTTGCCGGCGTCGAGGATCTGCTTCGATACTTCGTAGTGCACCGCCGGGATGGTCAGGTTGACGATGATGTCGATGTCGTCGGCCTTGAGCAGGTCTTCGACGGTCTCGGCGCGCAACTTGAACTCCTTCGCCCGCGCCTTGGCCGCCTCCATGTTGATGTCGGCGCACGCACGCATTTCGATGCCGCGAAACAGCGGCGCCAGCGAAAAATACGCTTTCGAGATGTTGCCGCAGCCGATCACGCCGATGCCAAGTTTCTTTGCCATGCTGATTGCTCCTAATAGGTTTTGGCGGCTGCGATGGAGCGGCGGGCGAAACGCTCGATGTCGTTGGGGTTGTCCTGTTCCATGACGTAGTATTGGGCAGCACTCTTGGCACGCAACACCTTGATCAGGCCGGCCCAGTCGATGGTGCCATGGCCGACATCCGACCAGCCATCCTCATCCAGCCCCTCGCCGGGCTTGGCCATGTCCTTGACGTGGACGGCGCTGATGCGCTTGCCGTGCTTTTCGATCCACGACAACGGATCATCGCCGCCGCGCACCACCCAGGCAACGTCCATCTCCCAGCTGACATCGGGCGCGGATGACAGGATGTGATCCTGCGGCACCGATCCGTCGGCAAGTTTCTTGAACTCGAAATCATGGTTGTGCCAGGCAAAGCCGTAGCCGGCCTTTTTCGCGACGTCGCCGACCCTGGCCAGGCGTTCGCCGAAGCCGCGCCAGCCGGCCACGTCGGATGGCCGCTGATCGGGCATCAGGAAGGGACAGATGAGCAGCGTGATACCAAGTGCGTCGGCGGTTCTGCGCACGCCGTCGAAATCGTTCTCGAGCGCGTCGATCGAGAAATGCCCAGTCGGCATGGCAAGCCCGTTCTTGTCGAGCTCGGCACGGAATGCCTTGGGATCATCATAGACGCCGCCAAAGCCTTCGACCTGGGCGTAGCCGAGCCTGCCGAGCATGGCGAGCACACCGTCCCAGGGTTGGAAATTGCGGGCGCTGTAAAGTTGGAATGACCAATTCATCGTCTCTGTCCGTTCGCTTGGGGATTGTCGTTGGAAGGTTGGTTCTCGGGCTAGATGCGTGTGCCGGTTGCCGTGTCGAAAAGCGAGGCGCGCATCGGATCGAAGCCAAGCGTCACCGCCTCGTCATTCTTGGGCGTGCGTTCCGAGGTCACTCGGACGCTGAAATTCTGCTGGGCAAGCTTCAGCCAGACCAATGTGTCGGAGCCCATGGGTTCGACCACCTCGACATTGGCGGCTATCGAGAACGGCCAGCCGGTGCCGCTGTTCAGGCTGACATGCTCGGGCCTGATACCGAATGTGACGGGGCCGGGAGCCGGAGGCTTGGCAAAGTCGTAAGTGCCGAGCGGGATCTTGATATCCTCGGCCGCGAACCGCCAGCCGCCGTCGGCGTCTTCCAGGCGGCCATCGACGAAGTTCATTGCGGGCGAGCCGAGGAAGCCGGCGACGAAACGGTTGACCGGGCGGTTATAGAT
>NZ_RZOM01001235.1:0-1625 GCF_003999175.1 Mesorhizobium sp. M7A.F.Ca.ET.027.03.2.1
CTTGTCGAGCGGGCTGCCGACGCCCTGATCGCCAAGGTCAAGACGCGGATGAGCCGGCTGCGCGTCGGCAGCCCGCTCGACAAGAACACCGATATCGGCCCGCTGGTCGACTTGACCCAGCTTGACCGCGTCAAGGGCCTGGTTGCCGAAGGTGCCAGGCAGGGCGCCGTCTGCTGGCAGCCGGATGCGGCGCTGCCGTCTTCCGGCTACTACCATCTGCCGACGCTCGCTACAGGTGTTTCGCCGGCTAACATATTGGCGCAAGAAGAGGTATTCGGCCCTGTTCTGGCGACCATGACCTTCCGCAACACCGAGGAAGCGATCGAGCTTGCCAACAACACGCGCTATGGCCTCGCCGCCTCGGTGTGGAGCGAGAACGTCAACCTTGCTTTGCACGTCGCGCCGCAATTGAAGGCCGGCGTGGTCTGGGTCAACGGCACCAACATGTTCGACGCCGCCTGTGGCTTCGGCGGCTACCGCGAGAGCGGTTTCGGCCGCGAGGGCGGGCGCGAGGGCATGTTCGAATATCTCACGGCAAAGCTGCCGCTCGGCCCGGTCATCAAGCCGGCGACGACCTCCGCACAGCCAGTCGAGCAGCCGGACGGCGACACGATCGATCGCACGGCAAAGCTGTTCATCGGCGGCAAGCAGGTTCGGCCGGACGGCAATTATTCGCTCGCCATCGCCACCGCCAAGGGCAAGCTTGCCGGCGAAGTTGGGCTCGGCAGCCGCAAGGATATCCGCGATGCCGTCTCTGCCGCCCGCGGTGCCAAGGCCTGGCCGGAGGCGACCGCCTATAACAGGTCCCAGGTGCTGTATTATCTGGCCGAGAACCTTTCCGGCCGTGCCGGCGAGTTCGCCGCCCGTCTCACCGAATTGACCGGCGCTACGCCCAAGGCCGCGCGGGAAGAGGTGGAACAATCCATCGAACGGCTGTTCCTCTATGCCGGTCTGGCCGACAAGTTCGAGGGCCGCGTGCACCAGCCGCCGGCGCGTGCCGTGACGCTGGCGCTTCATGAACCGGTCGGCGTCGTCGGCATCGTCGCCCCTGACAGCTCGCCGCTGCTCGGTCTGATTTCGCTGGTCGCACCGGCGCTGGCCATGGGCAACACCGTGGTTGCGGTGCCGTCGGAGCGCTACCCGCTGCTGGCCACCGATCTCTACCAGGTCATCGAATATTCCGACATTCCCTCAGGCGCCATCAACATCGTCACCGGCCGCAGCGCCGAACTTGCCGGCGTGCTGGCCAAGCATGACGATGTCGACGGGCTCTGGGTGTTCGCCGACGCAGAGACCTGCGCCAAGGCGGAGGCAGAGTCCATCGGCAACCTCAAGCGCGTCTGGAGCGGCAATGGCCGCAGCCTCGACTGGGCATCCGACGAAGCCGCCGGCGACGCCTTCCTGCGCCGCGCCGTCGAGGTCAAGAATGTCTGGGTGCCTTACGGCGATTGATGTCCCCGCGCCGTTGAGACGGTTCGGGGTTGACGCACGGACAGATGTTCTTTAACGAGAAAAAACATCTTTATCAGTGAACGGTCAGCGGCGCAGGCTGCACGATCACGCGTGACTGGCACATGACGCCTTGGCCAGCCGCAGGTAGACCCGGACTATCCCAGCGGACGAGG
>NZ_RZOM01001236.1:0-1623 GCF_003999175.1 Mesorhizobium sp. M7A.F.Ca.ET.027.03.2.1
GCCCTCGTAGCGCACGGCTTCGTAGTTCTCGGCATCGCCCATCGAGGCCTTGTTGACGGCGCGCTGGATGTTGTCCTTCGGCATCGACACCGCCTTGGCGTTCTGGATCGCCAGGCGCAAGCGCGGGTTCATCGACGGATCGGGCGTCCCGCTCTTGGCGGCGACGGTGATTTCGCGCGCCAGCTTGGAAAACATTTTAGACCGCACCGCATCCTGGCGGCCCTTGCGGTGCATGATGTTCTTGAACTGTGAATGGCCAGCCATGGCACCCCTGTCGTCTTCTCGGCTAGAGCATCCCGAAGCGAAGTGATCTGACCTCGTCTGCCGCAATGCCCGAATTCAAATTTCAGAGCGTCCCAGGTGCAACTCGTGGAAGCACGGCGTTCTCTGTCGGAATGGCCCGGCTTATAGATAAATCGGCTCAATTCGTCCAGCCGCACCGCGCATGCGGCGTAAGACATGACCTGCTGCGGCCGCTCATGCCTCGAGGTCCGACTTCAGCCGGTCGATGATGCTGAGGGCATGCCCGGCATACTGGCTGATCCAGCGGTCGTGGATCTGCTTGATCGGCAGCGCGTTGAGATGGTTCCAGCGCTCGCGGCCGTCGCGCCGCGCAACGATCAGGTCGGCCTCCTCCAACACCTTGAGATGCAGCATCACGGTGCAGCGATCGATGTCGGGAAAGGCCTCGCACAGCATGCCGGTCGTCTTCGGCGTGTCCTTCAGCTGATCCAGCATTTCACGCCGGCGCGGATGCGCCAGCGCCTTGAAAACATTGTCGTCTTGCGATTGGCTTGACATGTTATGTTTCTATAACATATTGTTGGGCCGATCAAGGGAAGGAGTTGTGGATATGTCACTTGGATTCAGTGTCTCCGGACGCATCGGCAAGCCGGTCGCCGACGTCTTCGACGCGGTCGTCAATCCGAAGAAACTGAGCGGCTACTTCACCACGATCGGCGGCGCCAGCGCCCCGCTGGAAGCTGGCGCCGGCGTCGTCTGGTGGGGCAAGGTGCCGGTCGAGGTCGACGAAGTGGTCAAGGACAGCCGCATCGTGCTGCGCTGGGATGCCACCGACGCCGACGGCAAACCCGCCTACAAGACCCGCATCGAGATGAATTTCGAGCCGCTGGACGATGGCGGCACCTTCGTCACCATCGCCGAGAGCGGTTGGCCGGAAGGCGCGGTCGGCCTGAAAAAGTCCTACCTCAATTGCGAGGGCTGGTCGCAGATGCTGGCCTGCATGAAGGCCTATGTCGAATACGGCATCAATTTGCGCGACGGCTACTGCCGCGCCGAGATGAAGGGCGAACCCGCCAACGAGACCAATGTTTGAGCGACCCGATATCCGAGCAACAGAAGGAAGATGGAGACCTTGCGATGACGAAAGTATCGCCATTCCTGATGTTCGAGGGCAAGGCCGAAGAGGCAATGATCCTCTATTGCGAGACCATTCCCGGCAGCAGCGTGCTTGACGTCACGAATTACGGCCCCGGCGAAGACGGCCCGCAAGGAACGGTCAAGCTGGCGCGGGTGTCGATCGCTGGGCTGGAAGTCATGGTCTTCAACAGCCCCGTGCACCACGCCTTCACGTTCACGCCATCGGTCTCGCTCTATGTGGAC
>NZ_RZOM01001237.1:0-1622 GCF_003999175.1 Mesorhizobium sp. M7A.F.Ca.ET.027.03.2.1
GCATGGGGCCGATCGTCGCCCGTGACTCGGGCGCCGATGGCGGCGCCCGAGTCACGGGCGACGATCGGCTCCATGCCGGTGCCGACGAACGGCGCCTCGGCGCGCACCAGCGGCACGGCCTGACGCTGCATGTTCGAGCCCATCAGAGCGCGGTTGGCGTCGTCGTTTTCCAGGAACGGGATCAGGGCCGCGGCCACCGACACCATCTGCTTGGGCGACACGTCCATCAGATCGACGTTTTCGCGCGGCGCCATCATCACTTCGCCGGCGCTGCGGCAAATGACGAATTCGTCGACGAAACCACCGTTCTTGTCGAGCTCGGCGTTGGCCTGCGCGACATGGTGCTTGGCCTCTTCCATCGCCGAGAGATAGACGACGTCATTGGTCAGCTTGCCGTCGACGATCTTGCGGTACGGGCTCTCGATGAAGCCGTACTTGTTGACGCGTGCGAAGGTGGCCAGCGAGTTGATCAGACCGATATTCGGGCCTTCCGGCGTCTCGATCGGGCAGATGCGGCCGTAATGCGTCGGGTGCACGTCGCGCACTTCGAAGCCGGCGCGCTCGCGGGTCAGACCGCCCGGTCCAAGCGCCGAGAGGCGGCGCTTGTGGGTGATCTCCGACAGCGGGTTGGTCTGGTCCATGAACTGCGACAGCTGCGAGGAACCGAAGAACTCGCGCACGGCGGCAGCCGCCGGCTTGGCGTTGATCAGGTCCTGCGGCATGACCGTGTCGATCTCGATCGAGGACATACGCTCCTTGATCGCGCGCTCCATGCGCAGCAGGCCGACGCGGTACTGGTTTTCCATCAGCTCGCCGACCGAACGCACGCGGCGGTTGCCGAGATTGTCGATGTCGTCGATCTCGCCCTTGCCGTCGCGCAGCTCGACCAGCGTCCTGACCACGGCCAGAATGTCGTCCTTGCGCAGCACGCGCACGGTGTCCTCGGCCTTGAGCTCGAGACGCATGTTCATCTTGACGCGGCCGACGGCCGACAGATCGTAGCGCTCACTGTCGAAGAACAGCGAGTTGAACATGGCTTCGGCGGTTTCGAGCGTCGGCGGCTCGCCGGGGCGCATGACACGATAGATGTCGAACAGCGCGTCCTGGCGGCTCTCGTTCTTGTCGACGTTGAGCGTGTTGCGGATATAGGCGCCGACATTGACGTGGTCGATGTCGAGAACCTTGATCTCGTCTTCGCCGGTGCCGAGCAGAACCTTCAGCGTCTTCTCGTCGATCTCGTCGCCGGCCTCGAGGAAGATCTCGCCGGTGGCGTAGTTGACGATGTCCTCGGCCAGATAGTTACCGAGCAGGTCCTCGTCGGTGGCCTTGATCGCCTTCAGACCCTTTTCGCCAAGCGCCCTCGCCTGGCGGGCGGTGATCTTCTTGCCGGCTTCGACGACGACTTCGCCGGTATCGGCATCGACCAGGTCGCCGACGGCCTTGAGGCCGCGGAAACGCTCGACGTTGAACGGAATGCGCCAATGGTCGCCGGCGCGCTTGTAGGTGATCTTGTTGTAGAAGGTCGACAGGATCTCTTCGCCGTCCATACCGAGCGCCATCAGCAGCGACGTCACCGGAATCTTGCGGCGGCGATCGATGCGGGCGTGCACGACGTCCTTGGA
>NZ_RZOM01001238.1:0-1621 GCF_003999175.1 Mesorhizobium sp. M7A.F.Ca.ET.027.03.2.1
CTGCAAGCCGCGCCGGCTGGAGCCTGGCCATGTCTGGCTGGCCGGCGCCGGCCCCGGCGACCCCGGTTGCCTGACGCTTGAAGTGCTGGCGGCTTTGGCCGAGGCGGATGCGCTGGTCTACGACGCGCTGGTCTCATCCGATGTCGTCGCCGTTGCCGAAAATGCCGAGCTTTTCTTTGCTGGCAAGCGCGGCGGCAAACCGTCGATGAAACAGGATGACATCACCGCCCTTTTGGTGCGGCTGGCACGCGACGGCCGCCGCGTCGTCAGGCTGAAGGGCGGCGATCCCTATATTTTCGGCCGCGGCGGCGAAGAAGCCCTGGCGCTGGCGCATGAAAACATCCCGTTCCGCGTGCTGCCAGGCCTGACCTCGGGCCTCAGCGCTCTGGCCGCGACCGGCATTCCGGCCACCATGCGCGGCATCAACAAGGCAGTGATCCTGGCGACCGGCCACGCCGCCGGCACCGATGACGATCTCGATTGGGCGGCAATCGCCCGCACCGGCCAGCCTGTCGTCGTCTATATGGGCATGGCCAACCTGCCTTTGATCGCGGCGGCACTGCTCGATGGCGGGCTGGCGCCGTCGACACCGGCGGCAGTGATCGTCGCGGCGACCACGCCGCAGGAACGAACCGTCGTCGCCACGCTCGCCACCATTGCCGAGGAAGCCGCGGCCGCCGGTCTTGCCTCGCCGGCGCTGATCATCGTCGGCGGCATCGTTGCCATGCGCGCGGCACTGGCGGGACAAGCATGACGGCCCGCGCCATCATCGTCGGCGCGCCGCGCTCCGGCTCCGGCAAGACCAGCGTCACCATCGGCATTTTACGCGCGCTCACCCGGCGTGGGCTGAAGGTGCGAGGCGCCAAATCCGGCCCCGACTATATCGACCCCGGCTTCCACACCGCCGCCACGGGATTGTCCGGCGTCAATCTCGACAGCTGGGCGATGCCGCCATCGCTGCTCAACGCACTCGCCGCGCAAGCCGCCGACGACACCGATTTCGTCATCCTCGAAAGCGCCATGGGCCTGTTCGACGGCATTCCGGCCTCGCCCGGCCGCACCGGTTCGGCGGCCGACCTGGCGCGGCTCTACGGCCTGCCGGTGCTGCTGGTGCTCGACGTTTCCGGCCAGTCGACCACCGCGGCCGCCGTCGCCAAGGGTTTTGCCACCTACGATCCGGATGTACGCATGGCCGGTGTAGTGCTCAACCGGTTGGGCAGCGAGCGGCACCGCCGGCTGTCGGGCGACGCCATCGAGGCGATCGGCCTGCCGGTCGTCGGCGCCATCCTGCGCGATCCCACTCTGAACCTGCCCGAACGCCATCTCGGCCTCGTCCAGGCCGGCGAATATGACGACCTGATGGCGCATCTCGACCGGCTGGCCGACATGGCGGAGAAATCGCTCGACCTCGATGCGATCATGGCCCTGGCGACACCCTTCACCCCGGCGTCTGGCGGCTTCACCGACGCACTGGTGCCGCCCGGCCAGCGGATCGCACTGGCCGAGGATGCCGCCTTCACCTTCCTCTATCCGCATGTCGCCGCCTACTGGCGCAAGGCGGGTGCGGAAATCGTCCCGTTCTCGCCGCTCGCCGACGAAGCGCCCGACGAGACCTGCGATG
>NZ_RZOM01001239.1:0-1617 GCF_003999175.1 Mesorhizobium sp. M7A.F.Ca.ET.027.03.2.1
CCTTTGTAGCTCGGCACCGACCACGCCCTGGTGTCGTCGCCGCCATCTATGTTCTCGATCTTCCAGACCTCGGCGCCGAGATCGGCAAGGCTCATCGTTGCCCAAGGACCGGCGAGCACGCGGGAAAGATCGAGAACCTTGATGCCTTCGAGCGGCAGGCGCGCGGATCCTGCCGTACCGGCATTCTCGGAATGGTCCTCAGTCACGATCAAGATTCCTTCGGGTGAATTCGGCAGGCCAATCACACAGTCTTGAACGTGTTGACCGGCTCCGGAAAATGACAGGCGACGCGATGCGAACCGCCAGCCGGATCGAGCGGTGGTTCGACGGCAGCGCAGATCGCCTGCGCCTTGAAGCAGCGCGTGCGGAAGCGGCAGCCGGATGGTGGGTTGAGCGGGCTCGGCACGTCACCGGTCAGTACGATGCGCTCGCGCTTGCGCTCCTTCTCGGGATTGGCGAGCGGCACCGCCGACAGCAGCGCCTGCGTGTAGGGATGCAGCGCCCTCGAATAGAGTTCGGCCGCGGGTGCGATCTCTACGATCTTGCCGAGATACATCACCGCGACCTGGTGCGAGATGTGGCGCACGACCGAAAGATCATGTGCGATGAACAGATAGGATGTGCCGAAAGACTGCTGGATATCCCTGAGCAAATTGAGCACGCCAGCCTGCACCGAAACATCGAGCGCCGAAACCGGTTCGTCGAGGATCACCACTTGCGGGTTGAGCGCAAGCGCGCGGGCGATGACCACGCGCTGGCGCTGACCGCCGGACAGTTCATGCGGATAGCGCTTGCCGTGATCGGGATTGAGCCGCACGAGTTCGAGCAATTCGGCGACGCGCGCCCGGCGGTCGGCCGCCGACATGTCGCTCATGCGCAAAGGCTCGGCGATGTTGTCGGCGATGCGCATGCGCGGATGCAGCGACCCGTACGGATCCTGGAAGACCAGCTGGATGTAGCGCCGCATCAGGCGCATGTCTTCGTGGTTGAGGGCGAGCAGGTTCTGGCCACGGAACCAGCTTTCGCCGCTGGTCGGCTCGATCAGCCGCATCAGGCAGCGTCCGAGGGTCGACTTGCCGCAACCGGATTCGCCGACGAGGCCCAGCGTTTCGCCCGGCGCCAAGTCAAAGGACACATCGGCCACCGCACGCACATGGGCAACCGCGCGGTCGAAGACGAGGCCGCCGCGAACCGGAAAATCCTTGACAAGATGGCGTACGGAAAGCGCTGCCGCCGGCTTGGTTTCGACTTGAATTTGCTCCACTGCGCTCATGGGGCCATGCTTCCACTGTCCAGTTCTGCCGCCGCCAGCGCAGCACTATGGAAGGGCGGCAAGGTCGTCGCGAAATGGCAGGCCGAGAAGCGGCCGCCTATGTCGTGCAAAGGCGGATCCTCGGTCCGGCAGCGTGCCTCGGCATAGATGCAGCGCGGATGGAAGGCGCAGCCGCCCGGCAAGCCCCCAAGTGCGGGTGGCGAGCCGTCGATCGAAAACAGCCGCTCGCGGCTTTCCTCGAGATTGGGGATCGAAGCGATGAGCCCGCGCGTATAGGGGTGGCGCGGGTCGGCGAACAGCTCGGACACGCCAGCCTGTTCGACGACACGGCCGGAATATACGAC
>NZ_RZOM01000123.1:0-9057 GCF_003999175.1 Mesorhizobium sp. M7A.F.Ca.ET.027.03.2.1
GCCTTCTGACGGCAAGGTCGTGCCGGCCGGCACGGCCTTGCCGTCAGAAGGCGAGGCGGTCGTGCTCACCTTCAACCGCGAGCACCTGCATCTGATGGACGAGCCGGCATGAGCCTCGACGCCGCCATGATGCGTGCAACAGCGCCCGCCATCCTGCCCGGCAGCGGCGGCTTGCGCGGCGCGCTATCGGACCTTTTCTGGCGCAAGCCGAAGGTCCTGCTGCTGCTCATGCTGCTGCCTCCGGTTCTGTGGCTGGGTATCGTCTATATCGGCTCGCTGTTTGCGCTCCTGGCGCAGAGCTTTTTCTCCATCGACGAGTTTTCCGGCCTCATCAACCGTGAGTTCACGCTCAAGACTTATGGCGACCTGTTCCAGGCCGCCAATCTCGACATCATCCTGCGCACGGTGACGATGGCGGCCCTGGTCACGCTGGCCTCGGCCGTCATCGCTTTCCCCATCGCCTATTACGCGGCGCGCTATGCGCGCGGTCGCTGGAAGGCGCTGTTCTATCTCGGCATCATGCTGCCGCTGTGGTCGAGCTATCTGGTCAAGATCTACGCCTGGAAGCTGATCCTGGCCAAGGAGGGCATCCTCACCTGGCTCCTCGCCAAGCTGCATTTGTTGTGGGTGCTCGACGCATGGCTGTCGCTGCCGATTGTCGGCGGCAATTCGCTGTCGGTATCGTTCACCGGCACCTTCATCGTCTTCGTCTATGTCTGGCTGCCGTTCATGATCCTGCCGGTACAGGCGGCGCTCGAGCGCGTGCCGGGCAATCTGGTCGAGGCCTCGTCCGACCTCGGCGCCTCTCCGGGGCGGACTTTCCGCAACGTGCTGTTCCCGCTGGCCCTGCCGGGCATCGTCGCCGGGTCGATCTTCACCTTCTCGCTGACGCTCGGCGACTATATCATCCCGCAGATCATCGGCACCTCGCGGCTGTTCATCGGCCAGGCGGTCTATTCGCAGCAAGGCACCGCCGGCAACATCCCGCTCGCCGCCGCCTTCACCGTGGTGCCGATCGTCATCATGGGCTTCTACCTCTGGGGCGCCAAGCGCATGGGGGCCTTCGATGCGCTCTGATGGTTCCCAGTCGGCGCCGCTCGGCCTGAAGATCGCCGCCGCCTGCGGCCTGCTGTTCCTGCATCTGCCGATCCTGCTGATCTTCGTCTACGCCTTCACCACCGAGGAGAAGAGCTTCGTCTGGCCGCCGCCAGGGCTGACGACGCAATGGTTCGCCGTGACCTGGAACCGGCCGGATGTCTGGCAGGCGCTGTCACTATCGGTCAGGGTTGCCTCGATCTCGACTGCGATTGCTTTGGTCCTCGGGACGCTCTGTTCGGCGGCGGTGTCGCGGACAAAATTCTTCGGCCGCGAAACCATCTCGCTGCTGGTCATCCTGCCGATCGCGCTGCCCGGCATCATCACCGGCATCGCGCTGCGCTCGGCCTTTTCGCTCGCCGATATCCCGTTCTCGTTCTGGACGATCGTGCTCGGCCACGCCACCTTCTGCGTGGTGGTCGTCTACAACAACGCCGTCGCCCGCTTCCGCCGCACCTCCGGATCGATGATCGAGGCCTCGATGGATCTCGGCGCCGACGGTTTTCAGACTTTTCGCCATGTCGTGCTGCCCAACATCGCCACGGCACTGCTTGCCGGCGGCATGCTGGCTTTCGCTTTGTCCTTCGACGAGGTCATCGTCACCACCTTCACAGCCGGCCAGCAGCAGACGCTGCCGATCTGGATGCTGGAAGAGCTGATCCGTCCGCGCCAGCGCCCGGTCACCAATGTCGTCGCCATGGTCGTGGTGCTGGTGACGCTGCTGCCGATCCTTGCCGCCTATTACCTCACCCGTGACGGCGACCAGATCGCTGGAAGTGGGAAATGAAAAACAGCGAATAGGGAGTAGCGAACAGCGAGTAGGGATCATCGACGGTCAACCCTGCTCGCTTTCAGCTACTCGCTACTCGCTCCTGTTAAGGGAGAATCCAATGGACACCCAGATGCTGATCGGCTCGAAATTCGAGAAGGGCACCGAGACCGAGGAGCCGATCCTCAACCCAAAGACCGGGGCGACCATCCTCAGCCTGCCCGAGGCCAGCCAGGCGCAGATCGAGGCGGCGGTCACCGCCGCCGAACAGGCGTTCGTCTTGTGGTCGCGCACCACGCCGGCGCAGCGCTCCGGCTATTTGCTGAAGATCGCCGACCGCATCGAAACAGACGCGAAGGAGTTCGCCACGCTCGAGGCGCTCAATTGCGGCAAGCCGATCAACGCTGTGCTCAATGACGAAATCCCGGCGATCGTCGATTGCTACCGCTTCTTCGCCGGCGCCGTTCGCTCGATGCCCGGCGTCGTCGCCGGCGAATATCTGCCCGGCCACACTTCCATGGTCCGGCGCGATCCGATCGGCATCGTCGCCTCCATCGCGCCGTGGAACTACCCGCTGATGATGATGGCCTGGAAGCTGGCGCCGGCGATCGCCGGCGGCAATACCGTCGTCTTCAAACCATCCGAGCAGACACCGCTGACGGCGCTGAAGCTGGCGAAGATCCTCGCCGATATTCTGCCGGTGGGCGTGGTCAACGTCGTGCTCGGCCGCGGCGACAGCGTCGGCAACACGCTGATCAATCATCCCAAGGTCAACATGATCTCGATCACCGGCGACGTCGCCACCGGCAAGAAAGTGCTGCAGGCGGCCGCCAAGTCGGTCAAGCGCACGCATCTCGAGCTCGGCGGCAAGGCACCGGTCATCGTCTTTGACGACGCCGATCTTGGCGCCGTGGTCAGCGGTCTGCGTGCCTTCGGCTATTACAATGCCGGCCAGGACTGCACCGCCGCCTGCCGCATCTACGCCGGCAAGAAGATCTACGACAAACTCGTCGCCGATCTCTCCTCGGCCGTCTCGACCATCAAATACAACCGTCCCGACGACACTGAAAACGAGATCGGCCCGCTCATCTCCCGCCGCCAGCGCGACCGCGTGTCGAGTTTCGTCGAGCGCGCCTCGGAACTGAAGCACATCGAGATCACCACCGGCGGCAAGCCGGGCGAGGGTTCTGGCTTCTACTACCAGCCGACCGTCGTCGCCGGCGCGCTGCAGGAAGATGAGATTGTCCGCCGCGAAGTGTTCGGCCCGGTCGTCTCGGTTACTCGTTTTTCGGAAGTCGACGAGGCGGTGAACTGGGCCAATGACAGCGACTACGGCCTGGCGTCATCGGTATGGACCAAGGATGTCTCGCGCGCCATGGCGACGGCCGCCCGCCTGCAATATGGCTGCACCTGGATCAACACCCACTTCATGCTGACCAACGAGATGCCGCATGGCGGGCTGAAACAGTCCGGTTACGGCAAGGACATGTCGCTCTACGCGCTGGAAGACTACACCGCCGTGCGCCATGTGATGGTGGCTCACAGCTAGCGCCTTCCCTTCTCCCCGTTTTACGGGAGAAGGTGGCCCGAAGGGCCGGATGAGGAGCAGCGCGTCGCTGGCAAAGCGGGCTCCGCCCTTCATCTGCCTGCCGGCATCTTCTCCCCGTGAAACGAGGAGAAGAATCACTACTCCACAATGCGGTAAATATTCCACAGGCTGGTGCCCGACACGACATAGGGCTCGATCTCCTTGCCCCATTTGGCATGCGCGTCGATCTTGCCGATCTTGGCGAAGAACGCCTCCAGCTGGGCCAGGCTTTCGACCTGGTGATGGGACTCGACCGTCGCCTCCCGCGCGCCGATCGAACCGGTCATGATCTGGAATTCCAGCTCGTCGATGCCGACCTGCGAGCCGATCTCGCGTTCCCATTTCTTCAACAGGTCGAGCACGGTCTGCTTGTGTCCGAACTTGGCGTCGATCTGCCATCTGGCGCTGAACATCGTCTTCTCCTCCAGGTTTGCGGCCCAGGCCGCGGTTATCCACCGGCCGTTGATCTACTCGTCCCAGGCCTGGACGACGGTTTGCCTTGCGATCCGCCCGTCCTTCAACTCCAGCATCGCCGCGCAGAACACCTTGGTTCCGTCCGGATAGGCGCAGGCCTGGGTGAAGGCGAGGCTGTCGCCGTCGGCGATGGTGGTGTCGACCTTGTGGGTCATCGCCCGGCTGCAGATGTCGTCCCAGAATGTGGTGATCGCCGCGCGTCCGCGGATCTCGCGCGGCTTGCTCGGCGGGTTGTTGCGGTCGATCACCCGCACCAGCGCGTCGTCGGCATAAAAGCTCGACAGCATCTTGCCGTCACGGGTTTCGATGGCCTTCTTGATCGCCGCACCATCCACTGTTTGGGTCTTGGTCAGCATGTCATCCTCCATTGGCCCGTCTTCCGGGCGGTTGATGGTCGAAGTGCTGCCCGGCGCTTGTCGCCAGGCAGTGGTTTTTACTGCGACTTCGTCTTGACGGCCGCGAACACGTCGTCGGCCTGCTCCTTGAAGGTCGTCAGATCGACCTGGCTGCCGTTGAGCATCGTTGACCAGTGGCGCACGATCGCGGACATCGCCGCCGCCTCCTTGATCTCCTCATCGCTGGCGCCCTGCCGCTATCGCAAGCGATTTGAGTGTTTGGTTCGACGTCAGCATTTCCTCCTCCGTTCGCAGCACCTTTCCCGACGACATCCGCCTGGCCTGCATGGAGAGAATTGATAGCGCTGACCCGCCCATGGCCGCTTCGCCCGAAAGCGCCATGGCTCTCATGGCCCGTGCGGGCCAGGGTGCCTGGCCGAAAACGCCGCCGCCGCCGCCCGCGACGGCAGGTCCAGCTTGAGCAGTATGTTGGCGACATGGCGCTTGACCGTGTGTTCGCTCAGCCTCAATTCGGCGGCGATCGCGGCATTGCTCTTGCCGTCGGCGACGAGGCTCACCACCTCGCTTTCGCGCGCCGTCAATGCGGCCGGCTCGGCAACCCTGGGTTTGGGCCGGCAGGCGGGTTCCAGATGCTGTTCGGACGTCGCATGGACCAGCGCCAGCGGCTCCTCCAACTCGTCGACGCTGATGCGCCCGGCGTCGGTGAAATGCAGGCCCGACCCAGCCGCCAGATCGGCGATCAGACGCGACGCGATAATGTCGCCGGGGCCGGCATGGGCGGCCAACTGCATCGCCACCCGCGCCGTCATCCCAACGGGCGGACCGCGCATTTCGATCTCGCCGACATGCGCCCCTTGCGCGCTTGCCACGCCGATTTCCTGCGCCGCCTCGCGCAGCGCTGCCGCGCAGCGAATGGCGCGTGCCGGGCCCTCGAAGCGCGAAATCATCAACTCGCCATGCAGGCCCATAGAGCGCCCAGCATGGCGCCCGACCAGCAGCCGCCAGGTTTCCTGGAAGCGTTGGCTGCGTTCGCTCCACATGCGGTCGCCGAGCCTTGTCGTGTCGTAGATGCGTGTCACCAGAAGCGCCGCCAGCACACGGTCCACTTCGCCCACGGCGCGCTCGCCGGTCAGAAATTCCTCGATCAGGTCGGCCACCCCGTCGACATCGCCGGTCCAGATCGGATGGTCGCGTCCGGGAATCTCGACCAGCCGGGCACCGGGGATCTTCTGTGCAAGGAAGCGGCTGGCATCGGGGTCGACCCGCGCATCGTTGCGGCGATGGATCACAAGCGTCGGCGCGCTGATCACGTTCAGGATATGGCGGATGTCGACGTCGGCGTTCATGCGCGCCAGCGCCGCCGCCGAAGTCGGGCTCGCCGACAATCGTTCGAAACGTGCCCACCACTGGGCGAAATGCGCGTCGTCGACCCGGCTCGGCGCGAAATGGGGCAGAGTGGCGCCGGTGCCCCAGGCTGTCTCCGCCATCTCGATGAAAGCGTCGAGGCGTTCGGGCGACATCACCCATTTGTGGAAATGCGCATAGCCGCCATAGAGCGCCAGCGCCCGCGTCCGCTCCGGATAGGTGGCGGCGAACAGCATCGCCATCGGCGCGCCTTCGGAGGAGCCGAGCAGGGCTGCACGGCCGCTGCCGGCGGCGTCCATAACCGCGCGCACATCGTCCATCCGCGTTTCGAGACTGGGCAGGTTATGCGCGTCGACGCGGTCGGACAGACCCGTGCCGCGCTTGTCGAACAGGATCAGCCGCGAGAATGCCGAAAGCCGCTTCAAGAGCCTGGTATAGCCCTCGTCTTCCCAGTGCAGGTCGAGGTTGGAAATGAAGCCCGGAACGAAGACCAGATCGAGCGATCCCTGCCCGACCACCTGATAGGCGATCCTCATATCGCCGCTACGGGCGTATCGCGTCTCGATCGGCCTCACGAGATTTCCACCCCGGCCTGACGATTTCTGGTCGTCAAACCATAGCAGAACAGCGCAGATCGCGGCAGCTTAAACTTTAGCGATGGCGAATGTAAGCCGGCGCGGCTTGGCGATTATTCCTGCGAGGCGGCGACGTCGGCAGGGGAGGGCTCGAGTCCGAGTTTGAGGTCGGCCGCAGCCGGCGTGATCGGCCGCCTGATCCTGGCGGAGGCGGCCACCACCAACTCGTTGAAGTTCCCGGTGCCGTCGTCCAGCATTTCGAAGAACTGCCGCCGCATCCTCGGCTCCCAGAACTTGTTGATGTGCTCGGCGACGCCGGCAATGCCTTCCGCGCGCGGCTTGGAATGGAAGAAATCGGCGATCTGGTTTGCCATGCGCACCAGCTTCTCGGCGGTGCTCATAATGTGTTCTTCGTCATGCGACATGCTTGGCAACTCCGCAAACCACCCGGTCGGGGTGGGTGAAAATATCAAAATCGTCGCCGCGAACCAGCGCCACCAGCGTCATGCCGGCCTCTTGCGCCGTGCGGATGGCAAGGGCGGTCGGCGCCGAGACGGCGATGATGAAGGCCGAGCCGATGGAAGCCGTCTTCTGCACCATTTCGACCGACACCCTGGATGTCACCACGACGGCACCGGATGCGCCATCGATGTCGGCCTTGGCCAGCGCACCGGCCAGCTTGTCGAGCGCATTGTGACGGCCGACATCTTCGCGCGCCATGACGATGCCCTTGCCAGGCATATAGAAACCGGCGGCGTGTACCGCTCCGGTCTCGGTGTGCAGCGGCTGCACTTTGGACAAAAGCTTGACCGAACGGGCGATGTCGTCGGCATCAAGCGTAAGGCTTGAGGCACCAACCGCATCGACCGAGCGCATTGCTTCCTCGATCGATTCGATGCCGCAAAGCCCGCAGCCGACCGGGCCGGCGAGCCTTCGCCGCCGCGCTTCGAAACGTGTGTTGGCTCGGTCCTTCAGCCGGATCTGAATGTCGATGCCGGCGCCATGGTCCTCGACCTCGATCGCTTCGATCTCTTCCGGCGCAGCCACAATGCCTTCGGTCAGCGAGAAGCCAAGCGCGAAATCCTCGAAATCGGCCGGGCTTGCCATCATCACCGCATGCGTGGTGCCGGCGAAGGAGAACGCCACCGGCGTCTCCTCCGGCACCATCCGGTCGGCAGCCGTCGTTCCAACCGCGCGGTGCGCCAGCCGCGATACCTGCGTCGTGGCTTTGCGGCGCGGGCTCAAGACTACTCCGCCGCCTGCAAAGACGCGATGCGCCGGCTCTGCTTGGCTTGCTCGTCATAGTCGCGCTGCCATTCCGACGGTCCGTTGGAGGCGCCGACCTGCACCGCCGTCACCTTGTATTCCGGACAATTGGTCGCCCAGTCGGAGAAGTCGGTGGTGATGACGTTGGCCTGCGTGTCCGGATGATGGAACGTCGTGTAGACCACGCCGGGCGACACCCGGTCGGTGATCAGCGCGCGCAGCGTCGTCTCGCCCGATCGGCTGGTCAGCCGGACCCAGTCGCCGTCGCGCAAACCGCGGTTCTCGGCATCGTGCGGATGGATCTCCAGCCGGTCCTCCGAGTGCCACATGCTGTTGTCGGTGCGCCTGGTCTGCGCGCCGACATTGTACTGCGACAGGATGCGGCCGGTGGTGAGCAGCAGCGGGAAGCGCGGCCCCGTCCTTTCGTCCGTCGCCACATATTCGGTCCGGATGAACTTGCCCTTGCCGCGCACGAACCCGTCAATATGCATGATCGGGGTGCCGAGCGGCGCCTTCTCGTTGCAGGGCCATTGCACGGATCCGACACGGTCGAGCAGCTCGAAGGAGACGCCGGCGAAGCTCGGCGTGGTCATCGCGATCTCGTCCATGATCTCGGAGGGATGCTGATAGTTCCAGTCCAGCCCGATCGCACGGGCAAGTTCCTGTGTCGCCTCCCAATCGGCGTAGCGCGCCTTCGGCTCAAGAACCTTGCGCACCATGTTGATGCGGCGCTCGGCGTTGGTGAAGGTGCCGTCCTTCTCCAGGAAGGTCGAGCCCGGCAGGAAGACATGCGCGTAG
Organism: Mesorhizobium sp. M7A.F.Ca.ET.027.03.2.1; assembly: GCF_003999175.1. Lineage (NCBI taxonomy): Bacteria > Pseudomonadati > Pseudomonadota > Alphaproteobacteria > Hyphomicrobiales > Phyllobacteriaceae > Mesorhizobium > Mesorhizobium sp. M7A.F.Ca.ET.027.03.2.1. Next base: position 8,287 of record NZ_RZOM01000123.1, read on the forward strand.
TTCGCCGTCTCGTTGAGGAAGAGGTCATGCACGACGACGCATTCCATCGCGGCAAGGCCGGCGGCGACATGCTTGGTGTCGGGATCGGACTGCAGAATGTCCTCGCCCTGGATGTAGATGCCCTTGAAGCTGCCGTCGACGGCGGCGTCGAGCATGTTGGGGATGCGCAGGCCGGGTTCGTCGTCCAGCTTCACGCCCCACAAGGTCTCATAGATATCGCGCACGGCTTCGCCGGAGATGTGGCGATAGCCCGGTAGTTCGTGCGGGAAGGAGCCCATGTCGCAGGAGCCCTGCACGTTGTTCTGGCCGCGCAGTGGGTTCACGCCGACGCCGGGCCGGCCGATATTGCCGGTGGCCATGGCGAGATTGGCGATTGCCATCACAGTGGTCGAGCCCTGGCTGTGTTCCGTCACGCCGAGGCCGTAATAGATCGCACCGTTGCCGCCGGTGGCGTAGAGGCGGGCGGCACCGCGGATCAGTTCGGGATCGACGCCGGACAATTTGCCGACGGTTTCGGGGCTGTTTTCCGGCAACGCGACGAACGATGCCCAATCCTGGAACTCCGTCCAGTCGCAGCGTTCGCGGATGAAGGCTTCGTCGAACAGGCCCTCGGTGACGATGACATGCGCCAGCGCCGTCAGCACGGCCACATTGGTGCCGGGCTTCAGCGGCAGGTGATAATCCGCTTCGATATGGGCCGACTTGACCATCTCGGTGCGGCGCGGATCGAGCACGATCAGCTTGGCGCCCTGGCGCAGCCGCTTCTTCAGC
>NZ_RZOM01001240.1:0-1612 GCF_003999175.1 Mesorhizobium sp. M7A.F.Ca.ET.027.03.2.1
GTCGGCAACGGCGTACTGGGCCTCTTCAGCGTACTGGGCCTCTTCGGCTTCCTCATCGATCCGGAGATCCTGGTCGAGCGAAATGGCCAGCTCGTCCGCCATCGAATGATCGTCCTCGAAGGGAGAGACGTCCTCAAGCGAACCGGCGACGGCATCGTCAAAATCAGACGCGAGAGCCGGCTCGACGGACGGCGCCGCTTCAGCTGCGACCGCATGGCTGGCGCCGGCGACGTGATCGTCTATCTCAGCCATGTCCAGTTGGAAATCGTTGTCGAGCGACACCGAAAGCTCATCGTCCATCGCGCTGGCGTCAGCCGCTTCGAATGCCGGCTCAAGCACGAAGGTCGGCTCATGAGCCTGAACAACCGGAGCGGCGTCGCTGTCGTCAGCGCCGAACTCGCCCATCATTTCTTTCTCGAGATCGATATCGAAATCGCCCTCTTCGAGCCCGTGATCGGCGGCTGGGGCCTGCGGCTGGGCGGGCGATTGCGGCCTGACCGGCTGGCGCGGGTCGAATCCCATGATCCTGGTCAGTTCCGCGAACGGATCATCGTCAGCGATGTCGTTGTTGTCGGCTACTCTCAGCTGGGTTCTGTCTGCCATTATTGTTCCCGAACTCGCACTCATTCGGACGCCATGGACGTCGCGTAGGGTTGGCCCTTACCAGCGCAATGTGGGCAAAAGGTGACAGGTTATTTAGTCAAACCTAACGCATTTCGGTGGGCGCGGCGGCTCCGATCAACGTCAGGCCGGACGTCAAAACGTCCGAAACAGCCTGCACCAGCCCTAGTCTGGCATGCGTCAATTGTCGGTCGTTAACCTTAACAAAACGTAAGTCCGGATTATCCGTGCCACGGTTCCAGTGTCCGTGGAAGCTGGAAGCCAGATCATAGAGGTAAAATGCCAGCCGATGCGGCTCGAGCGCAAGGGCGGCGGACTCGATCAGCCGCGGGTATTCGGCAAGCTTGCGGATCAGGCCGATCTCACCCTCATCGGTCAGCAATGCCGCGGCCGACGCCAGGCTGTTGCGGTCGAAATTGGCTTCGCCCAGTTGCTCGCTCGCCTGCCGGAACACCGAATGACAGCGCGCCGAGGCGTACTGGACATAGAACACCGGATTGTCCTTGGACTGCTCGGTCACCTTGGCGAAATCGAAATCCAGGGGCGCATCGTTCTTGCGGTAGAGCATCATGAAGCGGATCGCGTCGCGGCCGACCTCCTCCACCACTTCGCGCAGCGTCACGAAATCGCCCGACCGCTTCGACATGCGCACCGGTTCGCCCTCGCGAAACAGCTTGACCAGATTGCACAGCAGGACAGTGAGCTTCACCTCGTCGCCGGCAATCGCCCGCGCCAGGGCCTCCAGCCGCTTGACGTAGCCGCCATGGTCGGCGCCGAGCACATAGATCAGGTCGACGAAACCGCGATCGACCTTGTCCTTGAGATAAGCGACGTCGGCGGCGAAATAGGTGAACGAGCCATCGGACTTGACCAGCGCCCGGTCCATGTCGTCGCCGACCGCGGTCGAGCGGAACAGCGTCTGCTCGCGATCCTCCCAATCGTCGGGTTTCTCGCCCTTGGGCGGCGGCAGCTTGCCCTTGTAGATATGGCC
>NZ_RZOM01001241.1:0-1602 GCF_003999175.1 Mesorhizobium sp. M7A.F.Ca.ET.027.03.2.1
CCGCGCCGACGCTGTCGCCCCCCGCACCGCCGATATCCTCTACGAGCGCTGCGTCGAGGCGCGCATGCTGGAGCAGATAGATCCGGACCGCCCCTCGCCCGGCATAGTCATCCCCTTCCACTCGCCCTCCCCCGACGAAGCCGACCGCCAGGGCGCGGAATTCACTGGATCGACGGTGACCACGCAGATGTTCTGGGATTCCGATCTCGGCAAGACGATCGAGACTGCGGCCTATTCGCTTTACCGGCGCAAGAACCCCGAACTGGAGAGGAAGATCGATGCCGTCATCGACATGTATGGCAAGCTGCAGCAGGAGGACGGCTATCTCTCGAGCTGGTATCAGCGCATCCAGCCCGGCAAGCGCTGGACCAATCTGCGCGACTGCCACGAGCTCTATTGCGCCGGCCACCTGATCGAGGGCGCGGTCGCCTATTACCAGGCGACGGGAAAACGCAAGCTGCTCGACATCATGTGCCGCTATGCCGACCATATCGCGTCGGTGCTCGGCCCCGAGCCCGGCAAGAAGAAGGGCTATTGCGGACATGAGGAGATCGAGCTGGCGCTGGTCAAGCTGGCGCGGGTGACCGGCGAGCGGAAATACATGGAGCTGGCCAGATACTTCATCGACCAGCGCGGGCAGCAGCCGCATTATTTCGACGAGGAGGCCCGCGCCCGCGGAGCCGAGCCGAAGGCCTATCATTTCAAGACCTATGAATACAGCCAATCGCACATCCCGGTGCGAGAACAGCACAAGGTCGTCGGCCATGCTGTCAGGGCGATGTACCTCTATTCCGGCATGGCCGACATCGCCACCGAATATGGCGACGACACGCTGCGGTCGGCGCTCGACCTTCTGTGGGACGATCTCACCACCAAGAGCCTCTATATCACCGGCGGGCTCGGGCCATCGGCGCACAATGAGGGGTTCACCAGCGACTATGACCTGCCCAACGAGAGCGCCTATGCCGAGACCTGTGCAGCGGTGGGCCTGGTGTTCTGGGCCAGCCGCATGCTCGGCATGGGGCCGAACGCCCGCTACGCCGACATGATGGAACGCGCCCTCTACAACGGTTCGATCTCGGGCCTGTCGCTCGACGGCTCGCTGTTTTTCTACGAGAATCCATTGGAAAGCCGGGGCAAGCACAACAGGTGGAAATGGCACCGCTGCCCGTGCTGCCCACCCAATATCGGTCGCATGGTCGCCTCGATCGGCAGCTATTTCTACAGCCTGGCCGACGATGCGTTGGCCATCCACCTCTATGGCGACTCGACCGCCCGTTTCGACATATCGGGCGTCCCGGTCAGCCTGACACAGGCGAGCAGGTATCCATGGGACGGCGCCGTCGAGATCACGCTTGAACCGCAGGCGCCGGTCGAATTGACCTTGCACCTGCGCATTCCCGCCTGGAGCGCCAGTGCCCAGTTGAAGGTGAACGGCGAAGCCATCAAGCTGGCTGAGATCACCAGCAACGGCTACGCCGCGATCAAGCGGACATGGAAGAAGGCCGACAATATCCGGCTCGATCTCGAAATGCCGATCGAGCGGCTCTATGCCAACCCGCAGGTGCGCCAGGATGCCGGCCGCGTCGCGCTGTCGCGCGG
>NZ_RZOM01001242.1:0-1602 GCF_003999175.1 Mesorhizobium sp. M7A.F.Ca.ET.027.03.2.1
ATCCACCACCACCAGAAGTTCATGCGTGCCACCAACGAGGGGCCGGGCTGGACAGCGGATTTCCGCGTGCTGATCGGCAGCGTCGACCGCGACCTCGATGACGTCAACGCCGTGCCCGGCGTGCTCGACCCGGACGACTACACCGCCTCGCAGGCGGAAGGGCGGGCGCTGCGGGCAGCAGGCAGCGACGGACTGGTATGGAACAGCGTGCGCATGCCGGGCGGCGGCTGCATCGGCATCTTCTGGCCCGATGTCATTACCATTCCAGTGCAGGGTCGCCACTACAGCTACCATTGGGACGGCGCCCGCGTGGACTTCGTGCGCCAGCACGATACGGGAAAGGTGCTTGCCGTCACATGATGGCGGCGGACACGCTTTACAGATCGCTGGGAAGCCGATATCCATAAATCCAAGGATTCGGATATATGGATAAGAAAAGCACTTTGAACGCGCTGGCCGCACTTGGCCAGGAGACGCGGCTGGATGTCTTCCGGCTGCTCGTGCGTGCCGGTCCGGAAGGCATTCCGGCGGGCGAGATCGCCACGAGGCTGGACACGGTCCAGAACACCATGTCGGCGCATCTGAAGGTGCTCGCCCATGCCGGGCTGATCCGTCCCGAACGCGACGGAAGGACCGTGCGCTATGTCGCCGACATGACCGGCCTGCGCGACCTGCTGGCCTATCTGATGGAAGATTGCTGCAATGGCGCGCCGGAGCTCTGCCGTCCGGTCATCAATGCCGTGACCTGTGACTGCTGAGGGGCTTGTGACTGTCCGCCGCGCGCGTTCGAACAAGGAAAGCCATCATGACCGATCATGCTCTGAACGCAGCTGAGGCGGTGCGGCCCGGCATCGGCTTCGTCGAGAAATATCTGACGGTGTGGGTGGCATTGTGCATCGTCGCGGGCATCGCGCTTGGCCATCTGCTGCCAGGCGTGTTCGGCGCCATCGCGTCGGCCGAGATCGCCAGGGTCAACATTCCTGTCGCCGTGCTGATCTGGCTGATGATCGTGCCGATGCTCTTGCGCGTCGATTTCGCCTCGCTGGCCAGGGTCGGCACCTATTGGCGCGGCATCGGCGTGACGCTGTTCATCAATTGGGCGGTGAAGCCGTTCTCGATGGCGCTGCTGGGCTGGCTCTTTATCGGCTGGCTGTTCCGGCCGTGGCTGCCCGCCGTGCAGATTGATTCCTACATTGCCGGACTGATCATCCTTGCTGCGGCGCCCTGCACGGCGATGGTTTTCGTCTGGTCGAACCTGACGCGCGGCGAGCCGAATTTCACACTTTCGCAAGTAGCGCTCAACGACGCGATCATGATCGTCGCTTTCGCGCCCATCGTCGGCCTGCTGCTCGGCCTGTCGGCGATCACCGTCCCATGGGGCACGCTGATGCTGTCGGTCGCACTCTACATCGTCGCGCCGGTGATCGTCGCGCAGCTGGTTCGTGGCCGGCTGCTGGCAGCGAGGGGACAGGCCGGGCTCGATGCCCTGCTTGCCACGCTGCAGCCCTTGTCGCTGATTGCCTTGCTGGCCACGCTGGTGCTGCTGTTCGGCTTCCAGGGCGAGCAGATCATTGCGCAGCCGCTGGTGATCGTGCTGCTGGC
>NZ_RZOM01001243.1:0-1600 GCF_003999175.1 Mesorhizobium sp. M7A.F.Ca.ET.027.03.2.1
GTCGCCCGCGCGGGCGACCTTCTGTTCGTGCTGCCGCACACCGTCATCGACCGGCGCAGCCGGCCGGGCATCGCAGGATCCGCGGAAGGCCAGATCGTGACGCTGGAGGTGCGCATCGACCGCCACCAGCCGCCGCCGCGCGGCAACAGGTCGGTGCCTTACCGCGTCTTCGCCCATGACGACACCGGCGAGATCGCGCTGACCTTCTTCCATGCTCACGCTTCCTATCTCGAAAAGGCGATGCCCGAGGGCGAGCATGTCGTGGTCTCGGGCCGCATGGAATGGTTCAATGGCCGCCCCAGCATGGTCCACCCCGACCATATTGCGCTGGCCAGCGAGGCGGAAAACCTGCCGCTGGTCGAACCGGTCTATCCCCTGACAGCCGGGCTCTCGGGCAAGGTGCTGCGCCTGGCCGATCGCCCGCATCCACAATCCCGCCGACCCGATCGACGTCTCCATCGACGGCGCCGCCTGGCGGCGGCTCGCCTATGACGAGTTGCTGGCGGGCCAGGTCTCGCTGGCGCTGGTGCGGGCAAAAGTCCGCAGGCTGTCCGGGCGTCCCCTGGTCGGCGACGGCCGCATCGTTGAAAAACTGAGGGCCGCACTGCCCTACTCGCTGACATCGAGCCAGGAGTTCGCGCTGGCCGAAATCAATGCCGACCTCGCTGATCCCGAGCGCATGCTGCGGCTTCTGCAGGGCGATGTCGGCTCCGGCAAGACGGTCGTAGCGCTGTTGGCCATGGCACGCGCCGTCGAGGCCGGCGGCCAGGCAGCCTTGATGGCACCGACCGAAATCCTGGCGCGCCAGCATCTGGCGACCATCACGCCGCTTGCCGCCAAGGTCGGGCTGCGCATTGCCATCCTCACCGGCCGCGAAAAGGGCCGCGAACGCGCGGATACGCTGGCCGGCCTGGCAAGCGGTGAGATCGACATCGTGGTCGGCACCCACGCGCTGTTCCAGGAGACGGTCATGTTCCACGACCTGGTCTTCGCCGTGATCGACGAGCAGCACCGTTTCGGCGTCCATCAGCGGCTTGCCATCACCGCCAAGGGCGACGCGCCGGACATGCTGGTGATGACGGCCACTCCCATCCCCCGCACGCTGGTGCTGACCGCTTTCGGCGACATGGACGTGTCGAAACTGACGGAAAAACCGGCCGGCCGCCAGCCGATCCGTACCGTTACGCTGCCGCTCGAGCGGCTCGACGAACTGGTCGACCGCATGGTGGACGCCGTCGCCGCAGGCCAGAAGATCTACTGGATCTGTCCGCTGGTCGAGGAATCCGAAGAAATCAAGCTGATGTCGGCCGAGGACCGCTTCGCCTCGCTGAAACCATTGTTCGGCGACCGTATCGGGCTCGTTCACGGCCGCATGAAGGGTGCCGAGAAGGACGAGGCGATGCGTGCCTTCAAGCAGGGCGAGACACGCATCCTGATCGCCACCACCGTCATCGAGGTCGGCGTCGACGTGCCGGACGCCACCGTCATGGTCATCGAGCACGCCGAGCGCTTCGGCCTGGCCCAGCTGCACCAACTGCGCGGCCGGGTCGGGCGTGGCGACAAGCCCTCCTCCTGCGTGCTGCTCTACAAGGACCCGCCT
>NZ_RZOM01001244.1:0-1596 GCF_003999175.1 Mesorhizobium sp. M7A.F.Ca.ET.027.03.2.1
GGGCACGTTCGCGCATCACGTGATCCAGCGTGCGGCCGATCAAAAGAAAGAACAGCAGTGATACCGACGCGTCGAAATAGGCGTGATCGCCATGGTTGATCGTCTCGTAGAGGCTCATCGCGTAAGCGAGCGACACCCCAACCGCGATCGGCACGTCCATGTTCATGCGGCCGTGGCGCAGTGCATTCCAGGCCGAGCGGAAGAAGATGCCGCCGGCGAAAGCGAGCGCCGGGATGGCAATCAGCGCCGAGACCCAGTGAAACAGGTCGCGGGTGGCCCCTTCGGCGCCGGACCAGACCGAGACCGAAAGCAGCATGATGTTGCCCGCGGCAAAGCCGGCGACAGCAACGGCGCGGATCAGTTCGGCAAGCGTCTTGTCTTTTTCATCGATCTCGGCGGCGAACAGATGCGCCTCGTAGCCCAGTCGTCCCAGTGCAGCGACGAAAGGCGGCACCTTGTCTCCACGCCACCGGATCGCGACCCGCTTCGTCGACAGGTTGACACGCGCGCCTTCGACATTGTCGAGTTTCGCCAGCGCCGTCTCGATCGTCCGGATGCAGACTGCGCAATGAACCATCGGCACTGAAAGATCGGTCTGACGAAGATCGTCGCCAAGCGAGCGGCTCGCGAGCCTGATTTCCTGGCTGGATGGCAGCACCGATGCCGCGCTGCCCAGGTCCAGCGCCATTTCGGCGCCCGGTGCACAACAGCTCATCGCAGCGCTCCATGGGAGATCATGATCCGGCTGACGTCGCGATACGGTTTATCCAGACCGGCATCGGCGTCGATCTCGACGATCCAGACGCCGTCCTTGGGCATATGCTGCGCGGCGAATTCCTGGCCGGAGCCGAGCGCGAGCGTGACAGACTCGTCCTCTTTCTCGTAAGCCGGATGACGAAACAGCATTTTGACGCCGTGCAGGGGAACCGGCTTGCCAGCGGCATCGGTGAGGCTGTAGCGGACTTCACCCCATGCGATGGTCAGCTTGCCGGTCCAGCCAAGGGCTGCCTGTGCCCGTCCTTCCGTGGCCTTCTTGTTGAATTGCTGGCTCGCCACATAGGTGTTTTCGACGACAAGGCCAGTCCAGCTTGTGCTGGCGAGCGTCGCCATGGTCAGATTGACCGCGATGACCACGCCGAAAAAGGCGAGGATGATGGCCAGCATGTGCCTGCCGGTAAATTCACGAGGCTTTTGTACATTGGCAGTCATCTGGGGGCCTCCGGCGCGTTGAAGGTGGCGGTGTACTCGTTCGACTCGAAGCTGGCTCTGTCCTCGACGCGGAACTTGAAAGTCTGCGCCGGCGCGCGGATCTGGTCCGCCGGCTGGCGCACGAAGACCTTCAGCATTTTCAGGCGGTCGGGTTCCACCGGAATGGCGAAAGAGCGGCCTGCCGGGATGTCGTCGCCGACGACGACCATGTCGGCGCCTTCAAGGCCCTGCATGGTGACGACGAGCGTCCGCGGCTCGGGGATCATGTTGAGCAGCTTGACGGTATAGCCATTGCGGATGGAGCCGTCGGACAGCGTGACGAACTGAGGATTGCGATCATGCAATACGTTCAGTTCGAGCCGGTCGCGCGTCAGCAGGGAATAGAGC
>NZ_RZOM01001245.1:0-1596 GCF_003999175.1 Mesorhizobium sp. M7A.F.Ca.ET.027.03.2.1
GTTCAGCCGTTTCGGCCTGGGTAGGTTCGGTCCGGGTGGGTTCGGCCTCGTCGGGCGCGACCGCTTCCGGCGGCTCGACAACCGGCTCCGCCTTTTCGACCGGTTCTTCAGGTGTCGGCTCGGTCGTCGGTGTCGGTTCGGTCTGATCTGGCGTCACCGCGTCCAGCGCGGCGACCTGTTCTTTCACGGCCGGCATCACCACCATCGGTGTCATCTCGATCATCTGCGCGGGGGGTGGACCGCCATCCGCTTCGGTGACCATTGTGAGGTTCTGCACTGCATAGGCGACCGCGACATGGGCTCCAAGGACCAGCGCGGCAGCGCCGGCCCACAAGCCAAGGTCGCGCCAACCGAAGCGCGACAGCTGGACCGAGGGCACGGCGACCGCCTGCGTCATGGCGCCGCCGCACCCGTGGCTGCGGGCGCCGGAGAATTGGACGCGGGAGCCGTCTCCAGGCCGACCAGCGCGATCTTCAGATAGCCGGCACCGCGCAATAGGTTCATCGCCTCCATCAGGTCGCCATAGGCGACCGCCTTGTCGGCGCGCAGGAAGATGCGTGTCTGCTTGTCGCCCTTGGTCTTGGCGTCCAGCGTCGTGGCGAAAGCCGGGCGCGGCACGCTGTCATTGCCGATCGCCAGCGTCAGATCGTCCTTCAGCGTCAGGAACAGCGGTGTCTCGGGCCTCGGCGCGGGCGTTGCCGTCGAACCAGGCAGGTCGACATTGACATCCACCGTGGCCAGCGGCGCCGCGACCATGAAGATGATCAACAGCACCAGGATGACATCGATGAACGGGGTGACGTTGATCTCGTGGCTTTCCTCGAGATCGTCATCAATGGTCTGTCGGATTCTGCTTCCCATGGCGCTACTCCGCCGCCAGTGGCGTTGCCGGCGCGACGGTGCGGAAGTCGAGGTCGCGGCTGACCAGCCGTTCGACCCCGGCGGCAGCATCGGCGAGGATCTGCCGATAGCCGGCTATCGAGCGGGCAAAGACGTTGTAGATGACGACGGCCGGTATGGCCGCGACCAGGCCCATCGCGGTGGCCAGCAGCGCTTCGGCGATGCCCGGCGCGACCACAGCGAGATTGGTGGTCTGCGCCTGCGAGATGCCGATGAAGGCGTTCATGATGCCCCAGACAGTGCCGAACAGGCCGACGAAGGGCGCGGTCGAGCCGATCGTCGCCAGCACGCCGGTGCCGCGCGACATGCGCCGCGCCGCCGCCGCCTCGATGCGCGACAGGCGCGACGTGACCCGTTCCTTGAGGCCGTCGCCCGAGACATGATCGAGCGCGCCGGCCGAGAGTGCGGTCTCCTCCTCGGCCGCCCGCACCAGCAGCGCGCCGGGACCGCCGCTGCGGTCAAGGGTACGGCTGGCCTGCTTCAGCGTGGCGGCCTCGCCGATCGCCCGCACGGCGCGACGAATGCGCAGCTTGCCGCCGAAAAGCTCCAGCGACTTGGCCAACCATATCGTCCAGGTGACGAGGGAGGCAAAGGCCAGCCCGATCATCACCGCCTTGACGACAATGTCGGCCGCCATGAACATGCCCCATGGCGACAGATCATGCGGCAAGGTCAACTCCATCGCCGTCGCAGGTC
>NZ_RZOM01001246.1:0-1593 GCF_003999175.1 Mesorhizobium sp. M7A.F.Ca.ET.027.03.2.1
CCCGGAAGCCGACCGCCGCGCCCAATTGCTGCACATGGCGACGCTGCTCGACGACCTCTACCCGACCTTCCGGCTGTTTCTCTATGACGGGCGGATGCGCTATTCGATCCCCTACACCATCTTCGGCCCCTATCGTGCGGCCATCTATGTCGGCGACATGTATCTAGTGCTCAACGCCACCCAGCCCATCCAGACGCTGATCCAGCATTTCGACAATCTGATCCGCGCCGCCGACATCAATGCGCACGAGGCGTCCGGCTTCGCGCACAGACTGGCCGGCATGTCGTTCCCAACAGGCACTGTCTGATCTCTGGCAATCATGGTCCTCTGGTGGAGCCTCGTCCCGGCCACGCCATTTCCATTTTTGAAGGACAGCTCATGCCCGATCCGCGCCGCATCGTCGTTCCACCCCAGTCGGGCCGCGCCATCCGCGTCTCACGAGGCGACCTCATCCGCATCATCGATCCCAAAGGACAGCAGGTTTCCGATCTCTGGGCTTTCAGCACCGACCCGACGGTCGACTGGCTGAGCACCTCGCAGACCCGTGACATCACCAAGCGGCTTTTTCCCGCAATCGGCGACAGTTTCTTCAGTGCCGCCGCCAAGCCGATGCTGACGCTGGTCGAAGATGGCTCGCCGGGTCCGCACGACATGCTTTACCCCGCTTGCGACAGCGCGCTCTATGAGCGCGCCGGATTTCCCAATCATCCGAACTGCCGGGACAATCTGATGCAGGCGCTGGCCACAGAGGGCATATCGCTGCCTTTCGCCCCCGATCCGGTCGATCTCTTTCAGAACTCCTTGCCGGAACCCGACGGTCGGCTGGTGGTTTCCGCGTCGATCAACCCGCCGGGCGGCTATGTGACGTTGCGCGCCGAACAGGACCTCCTGCTGGTGGTCACCGCTTGCTCGGTTGACTACTATCCAACCAATGGCGGGGTCTGCACCGAAATCCACGTCGAGGTCACCTCGACACGGTGAGGAAACGCCTCCGATCCGGTGTCGGCATCGCTCCAAAATCGTTGACTACACATAAAGACTTCTTTATATCCTTATTCGACTTCGAAACATGAAAGCCAATCCGATGACGACCACCAACCCGATCGATACGCTGCTGGCTGAAAAGGGCGTGCTGCTAGCCGATGGCGCCACCGGCACAAACCTGTTCGCCATGGGGCTGGAGGCGGGCGAGGCGCCAGAGCTGCTCAACGAGACGGCGCCCGACACCATCACCAGCCTGCATCAGAATTTCGTCGATGCCGGCGCCGACATCATCCTCACCAACTCGTTCGGCGGCACCCGTCACCGCTTGAAGCTGCACCATGCGCAGGATCGCGTGCACGCGTTGAACAAACGCGCCGCTGAGCTTGCGCGTGCGGTCGCCGGCAAGGCCGGCCGCAAGGTCATCGTCGCCGGCTCGGTCGGCCCGACCGGCGAATTGCTGGTGCCGCTTGGCGCCATGACCTATGACGAGGCGGTCGACGCCTTCGCCGAGCAGATCGAGGGCCTCAAGGAAGGCGGCGCCGAAATCGCCTGGATCGAGACCATGTCAGCTCCCGACGAGATCCGCGCCGCCGCAGCCGGGCCTGACCT